>CALVRV010000016.1 GCA_944358865.1 uncultured Bacilli bacterium
GCGCTACAACTTATAAATGGTTAATTTCAGATGATGATGGGTTTGGTAGTAATGTAATTCTTATCAGCGCTACAACTGTAGGCGCGACAGGTGTTAATGATCTTAAGTTTGGTAGTAATGTAATTCTTATCAGCGCTGCTTTTAAAAATGATAGTGTCCCTTAAATACCTATATTTTTTTATTATTTTTATTTTTGCATAAATCCCACTTTAACCTTTTAACATCTTTTCAACATATCTTTACTATGATATAGTAAGACATCGAAAGGAAAACAATTATATATTATGAAAGTTGCTGTTGTTACAGATCAAAATGCTGGATTTACAATAGATGAAGCAAAACAATTATCTCTTAATGTTATTAAGATGCCTATTGTTATTGAAGGTGAAGATTATTTTGAAAATTATACAATTTCTGAAGAAGAATTTTTTAATAAATTAGCGAGTACTGAAAATGTTAAGACTAGTCAACCATCCATTGGTGAAATTATGGATTTATGGACTAATTTATTAAAAGAATATGACAATATTGTTCACATTCCTATGTCAAGCGCTCTTAGTGAAGGATGTGCTTCAAGTAAAGCCTTAGCAAATGATGAACAATTTAAAGGTAAAGTATTTGTTGTAGATAATCACCGTATATCTGTTACCTTAAAAAGTGCAGTTAGAGATGCTTTATATTTAGCAAGTATTGGTAAAAGTGGTGCCGAGATTAAACAAATATTAGAAGATGAAGCTTATAATTCAACAATTTATATTATGGTTGATACTCTTAAATATTTAAAAAGGGGTGGCAGGGTTACACCTAGTGCAGCATTACTTGGAGAAGCATTACATATTAAACCAGTTTTAACTATTTTAGGTGGTAAACTCGATGCTTTTAAAAAAGTCTTAGGAACTAAAAAAGCAAAAAGAGTCATGATTGACGCAATTAAAAATGATAGAAATAATAAATTTAAAGATATTAAAGATGAAGATTTAGTGTATGCAATTGCTTATACATATGATAAAGATGCTGCTAATATGTTTAAAGATGAAGTAGTTAAAGAATTTAATTTAGATCCTAATAATGTTGAAGTTAATCCTTTATCATATAGTGTTGCTACTCATATTGGGCCTGGTGCTTTAGCGGTTACTATTTCTAAAAAAATATATAGGTAATTTTATGAAAGTTATATCTAAACAACATAATTCAAAAATGTGCTTTATATGTGGTATGGATAATCGAATTGGATTACATGCTCAATTTTATAATATGGAAGATAATAGTGTTATGACCATATTTAAATATAATAAAGAACACCAATCATTTCCTAATCGGGTCCATGGTGGATTAATTGCCACAATGCTTGATGAATTAGGTTTACGAGCGTTATGGGCATTAAAAGGAGAAACATCTTTTGGTGTCACTACTTCTTTAGAAGTTAAATATAAAAAACCTGTTCCATATGATACGACATTGATAGGAAAAGGGGTCGTATCATATTATTCAAAATTATTTGTTGATATAGATACTTATATTTATGATGAATATGGTACATTACTAGCAATTGGTAAAGATAAATATATGTTATTAGATGTTAATAAAATCGCTAGTGATGTTAAAGTTCATGAAGAGATGCCTTATTTAATTGAAGATAATGTTAAAGAAATTAATTTTTTAACTAAATAAATAAGCAATTATTTAGCGAATAAATAAATATTTAACGATTTTTTTAAGTTTGATATAATGAATTCAAAGAAGGGATAATATTTATGCTAGAATTTCGTTACGATACACAATTATTAATTGAGGGTAAAAACCTTGATGAAGATAAAATTAATGAATATATTACTAAGAATTTTAAAGGTGATTGCCTTTTAGCGGTCGGTGATGATGAACTTATTAAAATTCATTTTCATACAAATGAGCCTTGGGATGTATTAAAATATTGCGCTACACTTGGTGAAATATATGATATTGTCGTTGAAGATATGGATCGACAAGCAAGAGGATTAAAAGGATAAATGTCAGATCAATTAGTTATTGATGGCGCTAATGTGATAACTTTAAATAAAAATAACAAATTTAAAGCGATGACTTGTGCTTGGACCATGATGGTAGATTATGATCGTATTTTGATGCTGATTGGTAGTCAATCTGATACCGGCAATTCTTTATGTGTTGGTGATTTTGTTGGTGTATCAGCTTTAAATAAAGATCAAAAAGATATTGCTATTGAATTTGGTGAAAACCATTCTGATTCTTTTGACAAATTTTATTCTTTACATCTTAGTAATTATAATGGTGTCTATGTTGTTAAAGATGCAAAAACTATCATGCACTGCCAAGTACTAGATATTATTCATTTAAAAGAAGAAGAAAAAGATCATCTCGTTCATCTAAAAGTATTAAATTATCAGACTAATCCAGATAAAAGATTTTTAAATTATGATGAGGTGTATTAAGAATGAAACATTTTAAATCTTTACTATTATTAAGTGCTATATCATTAATTGGTATAGCAAGTTTTTCTTTTGCGCCAATTAATATTAGTAAAGTAGAAGCTAGTGTTGGTAATCATGTTACTGATCCTAATACTTATTATGATGACGTAGAAAATTTAATAGGTAATGATTTATTGCTTGGTTTACACGATTTAATGTTTGAAACACATAAAACTTATACCTCTTATGCTGATTTAGGCAAAAATGAATATCAAAGATATACCGATCCTTATCCTGGTAAGGATGGATATGTTATTGGTTTTTATAGCCACCGAGCTATTAAAGCAGATTGGGATGGTAATACATATAATCGTGAACATGTATGGGCTCAATCTTTAAGTGGAAAAACGATAGATGGTGAAGATGATTTATATGGCGAATCTGGTGGTGGTGCTGACATGCATCATATTCGTCCAGAAGTCTCAGGTCTTAATAGCTCAAGAGGCAATAAATTATTTGGTGAAGTTAGTAATGGCTCAACTTGGGATGGCTATATTAAAGGTGATTTAGTTTCCTGTTATAGCGGTAATGTTTTTGAACCCCATGATGAAGTTAAAGGTGATGTAGCAAGAATTGTTATGTATATGTATATGCATTACAATACTAGAACCTATTTAGGTGGAAGCGCTGCTACTTATAATGAAAGATATACTGATATCAATAAACCATTAATTATTACTAATATTATTGCTAAACCAAACACAGATGATTGTTTTAATTTATTATTAGAATGGAACGATTTAGATCCAGTTGATGAAATTGAAGAAACAAGAAATGAAGCCGCAAGTAAATATCAAGGCAATCGTAATCCATTTATTGATCATCCTGAATATGCTGAATATATTTGGGGAGATCAAACAATCGTTGATAAAGAAGTTGTTGGAATGGAAATTG
The DNA here is from genome assembly GCA_944358865.1 of uncultured Bacilli bacterium. Lineage (GTDB taxonomy): Bacteria > Bacillota_I > Bacilli_A > RFN20 > CAG-826 > CAJOOD01. The sequence continues at coordinate 3,381 of CALVRV010000016.1, forward strand.
ATACTTCAAATGTTAAAACTTTATTTAATGTTGGCGATACATTTACTTATGATGGCTTAGAAGTATCTTATGTTTATGATGATAACACTACTAAGACTACTAGTGATTATGAAGTTATTGCTCCTAGTTTAGATAGTAAAGGTGTTAAAACTGTTACTGTTAATTCTAAAAGTTACGATTATAGTGCAACATATAACATTACTGTTACTGATGTAGAAATTCCTTCGAGTGGTTCACAATTTGAAAAAGTGACAATTGTTAGTCAAATTGAAGATGGCCAATATCTAATTGTTAATGAAAATCATAATGTTGCCCTTAATAGCGGTCTAGCACCTATTGATGCCGTTAATAATTATGTAGAGGCCACTATTAATGATAATATTATTGCCTATGATGATTCTTTAAGTAATGCGGTGGTTACAATTACAAAAGAGAGTAGCGATAATTATTCTATTCAAACCTCTTTAGGTACTTATATTTATAGTACAGGTAGTGAAAATGAACTAAATACTTCATCTAGTAAACAAAATGTCACTATTTTCTTTACAAATAATGATGTTGATATTTGTTTTAATAATAAACGTTTAAGATTTAATTCTGATAAGAATCAGATGCGATTTAGATTTTATAAAGAAACATCATATACTGGTCAAGAAGCTATCCAATTATATAAATATGTAGAAGGGGATAATTATTTTGCTAATGCGATTGATTTTGCAAAACAATTTAATAATAAAATCGATTCTGTCTGTGATTATAATGGTAATACCGATATTGATGAATTAAATAATATTTGGTTAGAATTAAAGGATACTTATTTAAATCTTGATCAAAATATTAAAAATTATTTAACTGATGATTATGGATTGATAGATGATAATATTTATGAATTTTTATCTAGCTATGATTATATTGTTAATAAATATCTTAATTTAGATGATTATTTATTAAGAAGAAGTGCTTCTAATAGCAACAATTTATCAAATATCGTTATAAATAACACTGATTCATTAATAATTATTATTGTAACAAGCGCTATTTCATTAAGTTTAATTTTAGTAAGTGTTTTAATCTTTAAAAACAAGAAGAAAAATCAACAATAATTAACTTTATTTAATTTTTGATTATGATAAAATGTTTTTGTTAAGAGAGGTCTATTTAAAATGAAACTTGCAGCTTTTATTCTTTCATTAATTACAACTATTTCTTATGGAGTATTTATTATTCCTTTATTTTGGTGTATTCCAATGACAGTTCACATTTATAAAGCTTATAAAGGAGAAACTACTTTAAGTGTTGAATTTAAAGTATGCGAACTCTTATTTGTAAATCTTGTTTCTGGTATTTTGCTTTTAGTAGATAACGATGAAGAAACACAAACTAATTAATAAAATTGCCTTATTAGGGATTATTCCTTTTATTATTTCTTGTCAAAATAATAATGCTTATTATCAAGATTATATAAATAATAAGCAAGTTTTATCTTTAGATTATTATAATCATTTAGTGTCACAAGGATCCTACATGAAGGGATTAGAATTATATTGTTATAATTATCAAGATAATTATTATTCTATTTTAATGTTAGGTACAAATAGATTAAAATACCAAGATGAAATTATTTATTTACAAGATAATTATTTTCTTGATATCGAATCTATGAAAGAAATTATATCTTTATATCCTAAACAAGATGAAATATCTTTGATGTTAATAAATTATCATCCTAGTGAAGATGAATTAAGTTCTTGTCATCAATTTGATGATAGTGAAGAATATGTAATGCTAGCGACATATTTTAATTTGTAATTAAAAACTTATAATCATTTAAATTTTTAAAGTATTATAATATCTTTATGATTTACATGATTATTTTTTCTTTTATAGGAACACTATTTGCCACATTTTTAGGTTCTTTAATTTCATTATTAACAAATAATATTAATAAAAGAATTTTAAATTTTTTAAATAATTTTTCTTTAGGCATCATTATTGGATTTATCTTTTTAGAATTAATTAAAGAATCAATCGAATTATTTTCTAGCGCCGTTAATGATAATATTTTAGGAACTTTTTATAGTGTACTTATTATTATTTTTAGCGGTCTAATATTTTATTTATTACATGAACTTATCCATAAATTTTCATCTCATCATCATAAAGATAATGATGATAAAATCCCTTGTTTAGATCATGGACATATTTTAGAAATTAATAAAAATAGTTCGTTATTAAATAATATTGTTTTTATTTTAGCTATTTTAATTCATAACATACCAGAAGGATTATCTTTAGGAGTTAGTTTTACTTTATTAAATAATGATAATATTCCAATATTTGGAATAATTATGGCCATTATTTTATTTTTACATAATCTAATAATTGGTTTTATGATGTCAAATAATTTAAAAAATATTACTAATAATAAATACAAATTATTATTTGTTCCTTTATTAACAGCGTTTATGAGTTATACATTTGCCTTAATTGGATATTTTGTTACTAATTTAGATATATCTTTATTATTTAATGCGATTGCCTTATCAATAAGTTCTGGATCATTATTATATGTTTTATTTATTGAATTAATTCCACAAAATTATTATCAATATAAAGATCGATTTTCTTTTATTTATATTATTCTTGGGATAGGAATTTGTCTTATTTTAATAGCGATTTAATTTTTATATTGACATAAAGTTAACTCTAGATGTTATTTTAATATTATGACAATTAAAGAAGTAGCGATTAAATTTAATATCAATGAATCAACATTAAGATATTATGAACAAGAACAACTTATTGATAAAGTTGAAAAATTAAAAAATGGACATAGAAATTATAATGATGAAAACATCAAACAAATTGAATTTGTATGTGTGCTAAGAAACGCTAATATCCCAATTCAAGTAATTAAAGAATATGTACAATTATCTAAAATGGGTGATAATTATAAAAAACAAAGAATTGCTATTTTAAAAAATGAAAAACATAAAATAGATATACAAATTAAAAAATTAAAACAAGCATCTAAAATATTAAATAATAAGATACAATCAAACAATTATTAGGAGGTAAGTATGTTAGGTAATTTTTCTTATTGTAATCCGACAAAACTTTATTTTGGAGATGAGTCTTTATCTTATTTAAAAGATGAATTAAAAAAATATGGAAACAAAGTGCTGTTAGTTTATGGTGGTGGCTCTATTAAAAAAATCGGCTTGTATGATGAAGTAATTAATATTTTAAAACAAGCAAATAAAGAAATATTTTTTGATAGCGGTGTAATGCCAAATCCAACTTTAGAAAAATTATATGAAGGAATTAAAATTGCTAAAGACAATAATATTGATTTTATTTTAGCTGTTGGTGGTGGTAGTGTTATTGATTATAGTAAAGCCTTATCAGCGTCAATTCATTGTAAAGAAGATCCATGGAAAAGATATTATGAAAAGATGTTAGAACCGGATTGTAAAATTGTTCCTATGGGATGTGTTTTAACAATGGTAGGCACTGGTAGTGAAATGAATGGTGGCGCGGTTATTACAAATACAGATAAAAAATTAAAAATTGGTCATGTTTTTAATGAAGAAGTTTTTCCTAAATTTGCTATTTTAAATCCTAAATATACATATTCTTTGCCACATTATCAAATGGTCGCAGGTATTTTTGATATCTTTTCTCATATTATGGAACAATATTTTAGTGATTTTGATGATAACACTAGTGATTATATTATGGAAGGATTAATGAATTCTTTAATTAATTCATCACTTATAGCAAATAAAGATCCTTTAAATTATGAAGCAAGAAGTAATATCATGTGGATTGCGACATGGGCATTAAATACATTAGTCGCTAAAGGTAAGACAACAGATTGGCAAGTACATATGATCGGTCAACAAGTCGGAGCGTTTACTAACGCTACACATGGTATGACTCTAAGTGCTGTTTCTATTCCTTATTATCGTTATATCTTAAAAGATGGATTATTTAAATTTAAACGGTTTGCAATTAATGTTTTTAAAGTTGATCCAAAAAATAAATCTGATGAAGAAATTGCAAATGAAGGATTAAATTGTTTATTAGATTATATGAAAACACTTAATCTAGTTTTAAGTATCAAAGACTTAGGTGTCAAAGAAGATATGATTGATGATATTGCTAATTCATGTTTTTGTAATCAAGGTGGATATAAAACCTTAAATCATGACGATATTAAAAAAATATTATTAGAATCATATAATCAAGAATAATTTTTTGTATAAAAAAAGCATGAACTAATGTCAATATCATATTCATGCTTTTTATTTTGGTTTATTTTATTCTAATTCTAAATTACCAGTATAAAGTTGATAGTAAGTACCTTTTTTAGCAATTAAATCTTCATGAGTACCACGTTCAATAATTCTTCCATGTTCTAATACCATGATCGCGTCAGAATTTCGAATTGTTGATAATCTATGTGCGATAACAAATACGGTTCTTCCTTTCATTAAAGCATCCATACCTTTTTGGACAAGCGCTTCTGTTCTTGTATCAATTGAAGAAGTAGCTTCATCTAAAATTAATACTGGAGGATTAGCAACCGCAGCACGAGCAATAGATAATAATTGTCTTTGACCTTGGCTAAGATTCGCGCCATCACTTGTTAACATCGTATTATAGCCTTGTGGTAAACGCATAATAAAGTCATGAGCGTTAGCAAGTTTAGCCGCTTCAATACATTCTTCATCGCTAGCGTCTAATTTACCATAACGGATATTTTCCATGATCGTATTAGAAAATAATGATGTATCTTGTAAAACCATACCAAGAGAACGTCTTAAATCTCCTTTTTTAATCTTGTTAATATTAATTTCATCATATCTAATTTTGCCATCAGCAATATCATAGAAACGATTAATTAAATTGGTAATTGTTGTTTTACCAGCACCGGTAGAACCAACAAAAGCAATTTTTTGTCCAGCATGAGCGTAGACATTAATATCATGTAGGACAAGATGATTTGGATTATAACCAAAATCAACATCTTTTAAAACGATATCACCACGAAGTGGGGTATAGGTTAATGTTCCATCACTATGAGGATGTTTCCAAGCCCATTTACCAGTGCGATGGCTAACTTCTTTAATATTGCCATTTTCATCAATTTCACAGTTAACTAATTTAACATAGCCATTATCAACTTCTTTTGGTTCATCGATTAAATTATAAATTCTAGTTGCACCTGCCATACCTAATATAACAGCGTTAAATTGACTAGAAGCTTGGCTTACTGAACCAGAAAATTGTCTAGCAATCAATAAAAATGAGACAATCGTGGCAATTGAAATACTTTGAAAGCCGGTGATTGTTAAGTTATTGACATTTAATACAATTAAAAGGCCTCCAACAATTGCGGTACATATATACATTAAATGACCAGTATTATTTAATATAGGCATTAATATATTTGTGTATTTATTACCTTTTTCACCATAAGTAAAGAAAACATTATTTACTTTATCAAAACCTTGTAATGATCTTTCTTCATGGCAGAAAACTTTAACAACTTTAAGTCCACCGAGCATTTCTTCAACATATCCTTCGACTGCAGCAAGATTTTTTTGTTGTTGTAAGAAACATTTACTTGAAATATTTCCACACCATCTCGTAATAAATAACATCAAAATAGAAAATCCAATAACAACCAATCCTAAATATATTGAAAATATCAACATGATAGTAAATAAAATTAAGATAGTTAAAATATTCATTAATAACTGAGGTAATGTTAAAGATGCAAGTTGATAAAGAGCATCTTCATCATTAGTGTATGTCGACATAATCGCACCATGTTTATGGGTGTCAAAATATTTGATTGGTAAATCTTGCATGTTATTAAACATTCTAATACGAATATTTAATATAAATTTTTGTCCAGTAATCGCAATTAAGCGTTGATAGAAAAAGACTGAAACAGTGCCAATAATATATATTCCACACATGATTGAAACAAGAATAATTAATCTTTGTTCTGCTACTTCAAAAGCAATTGAACCATCTTGAAATACTTCAATAATATTTGAAACTAAATAATTAGTCATGACAGTATTTGAGATGCTGCTGACAGTGGAGATAATTAATAAGATTAAAATTGCAACATAAGAAAGTGGGAAAGTTTTAATCATATCTTTAATAAGACGTCCTAAAACTTTAAAAGTAGGTCTTTCAACATTTTTTAAATTGACAGAACTCTTATTCATGTAAATCACCTCCTTGTTTATTTTGAGAATAATATACTTCTTGATAAATTTTATTAGTTTTTAATAAATTATCTGGAGTATCAAATGCATCGATTTTTCCATCGTTCATGACAATAACTCGATCGGCATCACAAACTGAAGCAATACGTTGTGCGATGATAAATTTGGTTACTTCTGGAATATATTGTTTAAATGAAGAACGAATTTTAGCATCAGTTTTAGTGTCAACTGCAGAGGTAGAGTCATCTAAAATTAATACTTTTGGATTTTTTAATAACGCTCTTGCGATACATAATCTTTGTTTTTGACCACCTGAGACATTTGTGCCTCCTTGTTCAATCATATGATCATAACCATCTTTAAATTGCGTAATGAATTCATCAGCACACGCTAATTTGCAAGCGTGAATAACTTGTTCATCACTAGCGTTTTCATTACCCCATTTAAGGTTATCTTTAATAGAGCCAGAAAATAAGACATTTTTTTGTAAAACTACCGCAACATTATTTCTTAAAGTAGTTAAATCATATTCTTTGACATTGACTCCTCCTACTTTAACTTGACCATCAGTGGTGTCATATAATCTTGAAATTAAATTTACTAAGGTCGATTTAGCGCTTCCAGTTCCACCAATAACACCGATAGTTTCACCAGATTTAATATGTAAATTAACATCACTTAAGGCAAATCTTTCTGCGTCAGCTTTATATTTAAAAGAAACATTTTCAAAATCGATAGAGCCATCACTAATTTCATAAATTGGATTATCGTTATCTTTAATTGTTGGAACTTCAGTTAATATTTCATAAATACGTCTTAATGAAGTTGTTGCCATCGTAATAGAAATTAAGACTTGTGATAACATCATCAATGAAAATAATGTTTGAACACCATATAGCATTAAAGAATTAAAGCTTCCTAAAGTCATTATTCCATTTAAGATATAATTACCACCAAACCAAGTACATAAGGTAATTAATAAATAGATAGCAAATTGCATAACTGGATTTCCTAAAACGAATATTTTATCCGCTTTAATAAAATTATTAGCAACTGCATCAGCGCGTTTTTTAAATAACTGTTTTTCATAATCGCTTCTTACATATGATTTAACAGTTCTCATACCTTTAATATTTTCTTCAATACGGTCATTTAAATCATCTAATTCATCAAAGACTCTTACAAATATTGGAGAGGCTTTTAAAATAATAAAAGTTAGAGCAACTGCAACAATTGGAATAATAATTAAAAATGTCCACCATAATTGTGGGGCTAAAACAAAACACATCACTAATGAAAAAATAATCATTAATGGTCCTCTAACAGCAATACGAATAATATTCATAACCGCCATTTGGACATAATAGACATCTGTTGTAATTCTTGTTACTAGACCACTTGTCGCGTATTTATCAATATTTTCAAAAGAAAATGTTTGTATTTTTTCAAACATATCATGTCTTAAATTTTTTGATAAACCAAGTGACGCTGTCGCAGCAAATCTACCTGATAATAAACCAAAAATAAGGCTAAGAATCGCTAACGGGAGCAATATTGAACAATAAATTAAAATACTATCCATTGCTTGTCTTGCAATTTCATCAGTAATGACTTCATTAAGAGCTAATTCATTTAATGTATCAATTAATTGAGCAATAACAATAGGGATAATACATTCCATAATAACTTCTAACGCGACAAATATTGGCGTTAATATCATTTGTAACTTAAATTCGCGAACAGATTGAGCAATCTTTTTTGTAATCTTCCAGTATGATACTTTGTTTTTATTTTTTGTTTTTTTCATAGCTTTCCTCCCTTCGACATGCAATTAGTATTTTCTTTTTTTAAAAGAAAAAAGTCAAGAAATAAATTAATATTTATTTAAAACCTTGCTATAATACAATTCATAAGGAGAAATTTTTATGTCTAGTTTTAAAGATTTAAGAATTGTTGATAATTTTTATCAAACATCTTCATTTTTTCCAATGCCCACTATTTTAATTTCAACATTAGATGATGATGGCAATACTACTTTAGGAGCGTATTCACTTTGCTTTCCTTACTATATTGCGGGGAAAGATTATTATGCGATGATTTTAGAATGTCGTAATTCATCAAATACCGCACAAAACATTTTAAAAAGAGGAGTATGCGCTTTAAACTTTTTACAAGATGATAAAAAATTGTTTAAAGAAACGGTTAGATTAGGATTTCCTGGTGAGACTAGTAAAGAAAAAATGAAAGACTGTCCTTTAGTTTTTGAAAAAGGTTTAGCTAATGGTAATCGTCCAAAAGTATTAAAAGATGCTTTTCAAGTATTTGAATGTAGCTGGGATGATAAATTAGAAGATGCCTATTTAGATAAAACAAAAGTTGGACAATTAGATGGTATAGAAGGACCATATCGTAATTTTAATGGTGTTACTTCAAAATATGGTTGCCATTTTATTTTAAAAATTGACAAAATTTTAATGAAAGAAAAATATTATAATTCCATCATTAATGGTGTTAAGTCTAATAATTTTCCACGCGTTCCAGTTGATTATGGTTATCGTGACAGCACAAATTTTTGGTATAGCAAATTTAAAAAACCAATCGCGATGCCAATTCCAGCTGGTAAAGAAGCTGATATTCAAAGTGTTAAATACGCTGCATCAAGAATTGATCCAGAAATTAAATTTAGTGATGATGCTTGTCAAATGTTAGTTAAAGTTCCACGTGTCTTTCTTAAATTAGTTTTAACTGGATGCGTTAATTATGCAAAAGAAAATAACATTAAACTTATTGACGCTGAAGTAATGAAATTAATTAATGATAAAAGAAAACAAGAAAAAGGTAAAAAATAAGTTAAATAACAAATTTATTAATTATTATTCCACATATATTGAATAAATTTATTTAAAAAATAAATTGAATAGCCAATTTAACTATGCTATAAAAATTATGGAACTACACAAGGGAGATAATAAAAATGCGCAAAACAAAAATCATATGCACCATCGGTCCTGCTTGCGAAGATGAAAAAACTTTGACAGAAATGTGTCTAGCAGGAATGAACGTGGCGCGCTTAAATTTTAGTCATGGTACTCACGAAGAACATCAACATAAAATCGATTTAATTAAAAAAGTTAGGGAAAAATTAAATTTACCAATCGCAATTATGTTAGATACTAAAGGCCCTGAATATCGTATCAAAACTTTTAAAGATAAAAAAATATTTTTAAATGATGGAGATACTTTTACTTTTACTACTGATGATATTATTGGAGATCAAAGCCGTGTCTCAGTTAATTATGATCATTTAATCGATGATTTAAAAATAGGTGACACGATTATGGTCAATAATGGACTTGTTATTTTTAAAGTTAAAAAATTAGAAGGTCATGATGCAGTATGTGATGTTGTGGTCGGTGGAGAAATAAGTGATCGTAAATCAATGAATTTTCCAAATAAAGTTTTAAATCATGCTTTTTTAAGTGAAGTTGATAAAGATGATTTGTTATTTGGTATTAAAAATGATGTTGATTTTGTCGCAGCAAGTTTTGTTAGCAAAAAAGAAGATGTCGCTTCAATGAGACAGTTTTTAAATGATAATGGTGGTAGTGATATTGATATTATCGCTAAAATTGAAAATAGAAGTGGTGTTGATAATATTGATGAAATATGTCAAGTTTGTGATGGTATTATGATTGCAAGAGGTGATCTTGGTGTAGAAATACCATTTATTGAAGTTCCTACTGTTCAAAAATATTTAATTAAAAAATGTCGTTTATTAGGAAAAAGAGTCATCACTGCGACAGAGATGTTAGAATCAATGATTCATAATCCTCGTCCAACACGTGCTGAAATTAACGATGTCGCTAATGCGGTATATGATGGTAGCAGCGCTATTATGTTATCTGGAGAAACTGCTAATGGTAAATATCCTGTTTTAGCTGTAAAAAATATGGCTGAAATAGCTCAATATACTGAAAATGGTATTGATTATCGTCACTGGTTTAAAACAACTAACTTTATTATAAGAAATAATACTGATGCTTTATCCCATGCGACATGCGCTATGGCTATTGATGTTCAAGCTAAAGCCATTGTTGTTTCTTCTTTAAGTGGTATGACTGTTAGAATGGTATCTCGTTTTAGATGTCCAATTGATATTGTTGGCATTACAACAAGAGAAAAAGTTTATCGCAAACTAGCGCTTTCATGGGGTGTTACTCCAACCATGGGCAAAAGATGCAATACTACCGATGAAATGTATGAAGATGCTTTACAAGCCGCTAAAAAGATTATGCATTTAAATGATGGTGATAATGTTGTCTTAACTGGTGGGGAAATTAATGGTTTAAGCGGAAACACTAACACAATAAAAGTTGAAAAAGCTTAATTTTATTAAAAATTTCTTAATATAATACTATTTATATATAATATAAAACAGTGTTAAAAACGACACTGTTTTGTTTTAGTGTTCACGAGCACAAAAAAATTGTTGACAATATTTTATCCCTTTGTTAAATTTATATTGTTAAAGCACATAGCTTGATAATTTGTTTAGGATTTATATTTATGACGATTAAAGAAATTGCTATACTTGCAAAGACGAGCCGCGGCACAGTTGATCGTGTTGTCAATGGTCGTGGTAAAGTTAAAAAAGAAGTAGAAGAACGTGTTTTAAAAGTGATTAAAGAAACTAATTATGTCAAAAACGAAGTTGGTAAATCTTTATCTAAGACACGTGATTTTAAAATCGGTGTTGTTATTGGAAGTGGTGGTAATTCATTTTTCTCTTTAATTGATCAAGGTATTAATCGTGAAATTAATCGTCTAAAATCATATGGTTTTAGAACAATTACTAAAAAAGTTGATATTTATGATTCTAAATCAGTTTTAAAAGCATTAGATCAATTAGCAAAAGAACCTGGTTTAGCCGGTTTAATTATTTCAGCTTTAAATGATGATGATGTTATTGCTAAAGTAAATACATTTAAATGTCCTGTTGTTGCATTAAATCTTGATTTAGCGTGCAATAAATTATCTTATGTTGGTGTTGATTATTTTAATTCTGGTGCATTGCTTGCTAATTTTGCTAATTTAGTATTAAAACAAAACGCTAACATTGCTATTGTTATGGGTTCATTAGAACACTCTGGTCAAAAGCAAAGATTAAATGGTTTAAAAAATGTCTTAAGAGAAGATATTAATATTGTTGATATTAAACAAAACTATGACGATTTAGTTAAAGCAAGAAGTATTGTCAGTGAACTTATTGAAAAATATAAAGATGGAATTGATTGTTTTATATTCTTAGGTGCTGGTACAACTGGTGGTCTTCGCGCCATAAGAGAAGCAAATGTTTTATATAATTATGGTTATAAGGCAATTACTGTTGACCAAACTTATGAAATAGAAAGAGCCTTAAAAGATGGAATGGTGCTTGGCACAATTACTCAACATCCATACACTCAAGGCGTCAAAGTTGTAGATGTATTTTATGACCTCTACGTTAGAGAAAGCAAAATCGATCCTCTTAAAATTATTGATAATTCAATTTTATTAAGAGAATCGTTTATCCCACATCAACTCAATAATAAAAAATATAGCGATTAGAAAAGGAGAGTAAAATTTATGGGAAAAAGATTAGTTACACTCGTCACTTGTCAATGGTCAGACATGGATTTCGAGACATTATGCAAAACCGCAAAAGCTATGGGCTATGATGGTTTAGAACTTGCTACATGGGGCAATGCATTTGATTTAGACCGTGCTTATGAAGATGATTCATACATTGACTTTATTAAAACTACATTAAAGAAAAATGGCTTAGTCTTATCTGCTTTAGCCACTCACATCATCGGTCAATGCACTACTGACTTAGATGATCCACGTTTAAATAATTTTGCGCCTGCACGTTTAGCTAACAAACCAGATGAAATTAGAGCGTGGGCAGTTGAAAGCATGAAAAAGGCTGCTGTTGTTGCTAAAAAACTTGGTGTCAAAGTTATTTCAGGCTTTACTGGATCACCAATTTGGCGTTATTTATATAGCTTCCCACAAACTCCAGAAGAAATGGTTGAAGCCGGATTTAAAAAGGTTAGAGAAGTTTGGCTTCCAATCTTAGATGCTTTTAAAGAAAATGGAATTAAATTTGCTTTAGAAGTTCATCCAGGTGAAATTGCTTTTGACTATTATAGTGCAAAACGTTTATTAGAAGAATTTAAAGATCGTCCAGAATTTGGTTTAAATTTTGATCCTTCTCACTTATTATGGCAAGGCGTTACACCTCATGTCTTCTTAGAAGATTTTATTGATAGAATTTATAATGTTCATATGAAAGACGCTGCTGTTACCTTAGATGGTAGAACCGGTTTATTAGGTAGTCATATTGATTTTGGTTCCTTAAAAAGAGGCTGGAATTTCCGTTCATTAGGTCATGGTCAAGTTAATTTTGAAGAAATTATTCGTGTTTTAAATGAACACCACATTGACTGTGCATTAGCGGTTGAATGGGAAGACAGCGGTATGGAACGTATTTCTGGCGCTACTGAAGCTTGTGCTTTTGTTAGAAAAGTTGATTTTGAACCATCCTCAATTAAATTTGATGATGCTATTTCAAATAAATAATTAACGAGGTATGGATATGGAAAAAACACTACGTTATGGTATGGTTGGAGGCGATTTAAAAGCCTTCATTGGTGAAGTACATAGAAAAGCTATTAATTTTGATACAAGAGCAAAATTAGTTGCAGGTTGTTTCTCTATTGACCCTGTATTAGGTAAAGAAACCGCGATTGCTTATGGTGTCGATATGTCAAGAAATTATCTTGATTATAAAGAAATGGCCGAAAAAGAATCTCAAAGAGAAGATGGTATTGATTGGGTCAGTATTTGTACTCCTAACTTCTTACATTATCAAGTTGCTAAAGAATTCTTATTACACAACATCAATGTTGTTTGTGAAAAACCTCTTTGCTTTACAATTGAAGAAGCTGAAGAATTAGAAAAAATAGCTAAAGAAAGAGATTTAGTATTCGCTATTACATATACTTATACCGGTTATACAATGGTTAAAGTTGCCCGTGAAATGATTAGAAAGGGTGAAATTGGTAAAGTTGTTAATATTAATGTTGAATACGCTCAAGATTGGTTAGTTAATTCTTTAGATCCAAAAAATCAAAAAGCAACAACATTAAGCGTTTGGAGAAGCGATCCTAAATATTCTGGTATCTCTAATTGCATTGGCGATATTGGCACTCATGCTGAAAATATCATCCATTATTTAACTGGTTTTGATATCAAACGTTTAGTTTGCACAACAGATAATTATGGAATGGCTCTCGACTTAAATGCTAATATGATTTTAGAATATGAAAATGGTGTTAGAGCATCCTTATGGTGTTCACAAGTTGCATGCGGTCATCTTAATGGCTTAGTATTTAGAATCTATGGTGAAAAGGGTTCGATTGTTTGGGCTCAAGAACATCCAGATTATCTATCTGTTACTCCAACTGGTGAACCTACTCAAACATGGGCAAGAGGAGCCTCATATACGATGAAATATGATGCTGGACATTATTCAAGAATTCCAGTTGGTCATCCTGAAGGTTTAGTTATTGCCTTTGCTAATATTTATAAAAATGTCATTACGACAATTCTTAAAAAGAAAAATCACGAAACCGTTACTGAAGCTGACTTAGATTTCCAAAACGTCACTAACGGTGTCGATGGTGTTAAATTCATCCACAAAGCCATTGAATCTTCAAAAGAAGGCAAGTGGGTTGAATATAAATAATTAGGTTTGACGGGTTTAATAAACCCTATAAATAGAAATTTCTATATATAAAAAAGGAGGAAAAATTTCTATGAAAACAACAAAATTAGCCGGCTTAGCAGCAGTAGCGATGTTAGTTGGCTCACTTGCTGGTTGTGATACTGGAAAACCACAAGTCATGATTTTAGTACCATCCGCTGACCATGGTTGGACTGGTGCAGTATTAACTAACGCAAGAGACTATGCAAATGAATTAAATGCTAATGGTGATGCAGAATACGAATACGTTGTTCAAACTTCTGATTCATCTGAACAACAAGTCTTACAAATGCAAGACTTAGTTGCTCGTGCAGGTTCAGTTGCTGGTGTCGTTACACTTCCATGGGACTCTGGTGCTAGAACTGGTGTTGAAGCTTTAGCAAACGCTAGCATTCCATTTGTCGTTGTTGACCGTGTTATTACTGATAGTGACATTATCAATAACTCTGAATATTGGGTTGGCGATGTCCGTGGTAACAACGAAATGATTGGTGAATTAACCGCAAAAACATTTATCGAACAATATGATTTGCAAAAAGATGAAAAAATCTTAGTTATTCCTGGCGATAACTCCTCTGTGCCTACAGCTCGTAACGATGGTTTCAAATCCGTTTTAAAAGAAAATGGCTGGAGTGATGAAGAAATTAAAGCTGCATGGGATGAACTTCCATCTACTGGTTGGTCAAGAGCAACTGCAGCTAAAAACTTTGAAGCCTGGTTAGCAAGAGTTTACTCTAACGGCACATTAGATCAATATCGTTTAGTCTTTACACATGACTCTGAATGTTCAATGGGTGTCTTAGAAAAATTAGCAGATACTACTTCCGAACTTAGTGCTGAAGCAAAAACTGCTTTCGGTCAACAAATTGATGTTATCGCTTCTTCTTCTGGATTAAACGAAATGTATCAAGTCATTAAAGGCGAACATCCAAGACAAGCTGAATTTGATAAATACGTCGCAGATGTCGATTTCTTTGATGTTACTTATCCACCATCAATGATTAGAAATGGCGTCGATGCCATGAACGATTATTTAGAAGACGGCACTCACATTGCTAATCACGACCTCGTTATTCCTGTCGAAGTTGTTGATAAAGACAATGTTGCCAATTTCACTGGCTTCTAATCTAAAAAATAATTATTAAAAACTTAAGTTAAATTTTATTGGAGGTTGTGTCTCGCTACAACATAACCTCCAATTGTTACGAAATAGGAAAGGAGAATATAAATGGTTAAACTTGAAATGATTAATATCAACAAATCATTCTTCGGTGTTCAAGTTTTACATAATGTTTCCTTAAAAGTTCATAAAGGCACTGTTCATGCTTTAATTGGTGAAAATGGTGCTGGTAAATCGACATTGATGAACGTATTAGGTGGTGTCCATCAACCTGATTCAGGTATTATTAAAATTGATGGCAAAGAAACTGGCACTTTAAATGTTAATGCATCTGAAAAATTAGGTGTCGCTTTCGTCCACCAAGAGATAAACTTATTTAACGATTTAAAAGTTTATGAAAATATTTTCATCACTAAGGAAATTACTAAATTTGGTTGTATCAATGCTAAAAAAATGATAGAAATGTCAAATAATTTGTTTAAACAATTAGGTGTTGATATTGACGCTAACGAATTGGTGGCCAATTTATCAACTGGAAAAAAACAATTACTTGAAATTTCTAAAGCACTATTTGCTAATGCTGATTTGTTTATTTTAGATGAACCTACAACAGCCTTATCAAATGAAGAAATTGATCACTTTTTCAATATTATTAATAATCTTAAAAAACAAGGCAAAACATTTATTTTTATTTCTCATAAAATGCCAGAAATATTTAAATTATGTGATGAATATACTGTTTTAAGAAACGGATATTATATTTCAAGTGGTAAAATTTCTGATACTACTCCTGAACAAGTAACCAAGGATATCGTCGGCCCTGGATATGATAGTACCGATTATTATAAAAGAAGAAAACTAGGCGAAGTTGTGTTAGATTTAGTTAATTTTTCTGGTCCTGGTTTTAAAAATATTAATTTAAAAATAAGGAAAGGCGAAATCGTTGGATTTACAGGTTTGCAAGGTTCTGGTTCAAGTGAATTAATGCAGACTTTATTTGGAGTTAATCGCTCTAGTGGCGGTGACGTAATTGCTTTTGATAAACAAATAACAAATAAATCAATTAAAAAAGTAATGCGAAATAAAGTTGGAATGGTTCCATCTAATAGAAAAGAAAATTCTGTTTTTGAATCGCTTTCTATTTTAGATAATACATCTGTGGCTTCAAATAATGTTAATAAAAACCCAATCTTTTCACCTCGAAAAGAAAGAAAATTATATGAAATTTATAAAAAACAATTAAATATTAAAGCTTCTTCTTCTAATGACTTGCTCGTATCTTTATCAGGCGGCAATCAACAAAAAGTTATCATTGGAAGATGGCTTAAAACTAACGCTGATATATTATTACTTGATAATCCTACTCAAGGTATTGACGTAGGTGCAAAAAGTGAAATTTATAAATTATTATTGGAATTAGCAAGTCAAGGTAAAACAATTATCTTTAATACACTTGAAGTTCCTGAAATTATGAAGTGCGCTGATAGATGTTGCGTTTTCTATCATGGCACAATTGAAAAAATATTAGATCATGACGAAGTTAATGAAGAAAGAGTCATGTATTATGCAACAAGCGCAAATAAAGCGGAGGTAGGTGCAAATGTTTAATCCTTTTTTAAGAGATGATACCTATTTTAAAAATGGGGAATCATTTAAAAGAAGAATAACAGGAAAAGAATTTGGTTCCAGTTTAAAAAACTTTTTTAAAGTTAGTTGGTCTAAAGCAAATTTTATTTACATTTTCCTTGTTGTTTTACTTATTTATATTTTTTCAACAATTAGATATTTTAATTGGGCGATGTTTACAGGTATTTTTACATCAACTATTATGGTAGGTATTGTAGCTGTTGGCATGGGGCTTATCATATTGCTTGGTGAAATTGATTTATCTGTTGGTAGCATGTATGCACTAAGCATTATTTTGGCGATATTTTGCTATAATTCAACCATTGTTTCGACCGGGAATACCTTATTAGGCTTCTTTGTGTGTTTGCTAGTTGCCATTTTTTCTGGGGTAATATTTGGCTTTATAAACGGTTTCTTTATTGGTATTTTAAAAATGCCATCATTTATTGTCACTTTAGCGACAATGTTAATTTATCGTAGCGTTGGTCAATATATAGGCGACGTCGTTAGAACAAATGCTAACACCTCGAGCTGGGTTAATGGTTCTATTTTTAATATGTTAAATTATGGGCCTGATTTTAATAACTGGGTTCGTGAATTAGGTGTCGCTCAATGGGCTGCGATTACTTTGCCCACCCTCTTATTTATTTTAACTGCCGTTTTAATTTGGGCGATGACAAAATATACTAAATTTGGTCGTAAAATTTACGCTGTTGGTAGTAATCCTAAAGCTGCTGGTCTTGTTGGTATTAAATCTAATTGGATGAAAACTATTGTTTTCTCTATTGCTGGCGCCTTAGTTGGCTTTGCTGCATTTTTACATATTGCCACTAGAGGTAATGTTGACTGTGCAACAAGTGGCAATTCTTATGAATTATACGCTATTGCTTCTGTTGTTTTAGGCGGTATTGCTATGAGTGGTGGTCGAGGCACTATTATCGGTGTAATTTTTGGTGCTGCAGCATTCCAAACCATCGATAAAATTATTGCTGCATTGAATTTAAATCCATTCTTAAACGACGCTATCAAAGGCGGAATTTTAATTGTAGCTATTTTATTACAAGTTATTCATTTTGATAAACAATTTTATGTATCTTTATTACAAAAACTTAATGTTATATTTACACCTAACAAGGATTTAATTCTTGAAGCAAAATATAAAACCGAATGCGAAAACTTAGAAAAACTTTATACTAACAAAATTAACAAAGTTAATCATTCAAAATTAAGTGAAGAAGAAATTGCTGCAAAAATTAATGGCTTATTAGATGAAAAAGAAGCTAAACTTCTTGATTTGAAAAATAAATATGATGTTTTGATTGAAAAAGCTAAAGTTGAAGCTAAAGTTCACGACGAAAAAGAAGAACTTAAAGCAAAAATTAAAACTAAAAAACATGAAATTTTAAATCAAAAACAATATGATATTTATTTATTAAATAATAAGAAAAAAGAACTTTCTCCATGGCAAGGTGATTATTATAAATTTGAAAAACAATTAAGTCTAGAACACGCTAAACTTGCATATAATAATAATCAAGACATCCTTGAATATAAATCTAGATTTGGTATGGATGCTAAACAAATTGAATCTTTAAGAGAATTTATATTACCTTATGCCGGCGAAAATAAAGATAAAATTAATGCTGAATATGATGCGAAATTAGCAAAATATAATGCCTATCAAGAAAAAATTAATCAAGTAAAAGTCAAACTTGAAGCATCTAATAAAGATTTGATTGAAAAATTAAATAATTCTTATGATGCTAAAATTGAAAAGGCTGTTTCTAAAGACGAACAAAATAATGAACAATATAAAGTTAAAAAACAATCTTTAGAACAAAAAGAAAAAGATAAATTAGCCTTAAAAGAGCAAAAAGTTAAAGATAAAGCGGATCGTAAAGCTCAAAAAGAAGCTTTAAAAGCTGAAAATAATGCTCATAAAGAAGAAGTTGAAAAACAACTTAACAAACGTTTAGAAACAATTATTAAAAATAGAAAAAAATAATCTTCATTTATATCTTTAAGATATAATTATTCTTCATTTATCTATAATTATAAATATCATAATTGGCCTTTTAAAATATTAGTTAAGATAATTATTATTTTAGGTCGCTTAAAATCATAATAAAGAAAGGAAAAAATACATTATGAAACGTTATGATGAAATTAAAAAAATCGAATATTTAGGACCAAATAGCAAGGAGCCATTTGCTTTTAAATATTACAATCCTGATGAAGTAATTCATGGCAAAAAAATGAGAGAACATCTTAAATTTGCTCTTTCTTATTGGCACACTATCAATTATAGCGGTACCGATATGTTTGGTGGTGATACTGAGGATAAAACTTTCTCAGAAGAAGATTTAATGAAAAGATATAAAGCAAAAGCGGATTTTGCTTTTGATTTAATGAATAAGCTTTCCATTGATTATTATTGCTTCCACGATGTTGACGTTTATCCTTATGATCCTAATGATTTGAAAAAATCTTTAAAGAATTTTAATGAAATTGTTGATTATTTAGATGAATTACAAAAGAAATACAATAAAAAATTACTTTGGGCTACATCTAATAACTTTGGCGATAAAGCTTTTATGGCTGGTGCGGCAACCTCTCCTAATGCTGATGTTTTTGCTTTAAGTGCTTTAAAAGTTAAAGCTGCATTAGATGCTAATATTAAATTAGGTGGTAGTTGTTATGTCTTCTGGGGTGGAAGAGAAGGATATGACACCTTATTAAATACTAATATGGGTTTAGAATTAGATAATATCGCTAAATTCTTTACCATGGCTCGTGATTATGCACGTAGCAAAGGATTTAAAGGTGATTTCTTATTAGAACCAAAACCAAAAGAACCAACCAAACATCAATATGACTTTGACGTTGCTACATGTTGTAATTTCTTAAGAACTTATAATTTATTAGGTGATTTTAAAGTTAATATTGAAGCAAACCACGCCACATTAGCAGGTCATACATTTGAACACGAATTAAGAACTGCTCGTGTTAATGGGGTTTTCTCTAGTATTGACGCTAACCAAGGTGATCCAATGTTAGGATGGGACACCGATCAATTCCCAACCAATATTTATGATACAGTTTATTGTATGTATGAAGTTATTAAAGCGGGTGGATTTGTCAATGGTGGTCTTAACTTTGATGCTAAAACAAGAAGACAATCTAATACTTTTGAAGATATCTTATTAGCCTATATTGCTGGTATGGATACATTTGCTTTAGGTCTAAGACTTGCTTATAAACTCATTGATGATGGACGTATTGATGAATTTGTTAAAAATAGATATGCAAGTTATGATTCCGGCATCGGTTTAAAAATTAAAGAAGGCAAAACTACTTTAGAAGAATTAGCGGATTACGCCTTAAATAATCCTCATAAGATTACTGTCGAAAGTGGTAGACAAGAATATCTTGAATCTATTATTAATAACGTTTTCTTTGAAAAATAATATAAGTAGGTATTAATTATGAAATATTATCTTGGTATCGATTTAGGAACTAGTTCTATTAAATTGTCTTTAGCGGATGAAAAAGGGAATATTTTAGACAGTGCTTCTAAAGATTATCCTTTATATCTTCCAAAAGTCAATTGGTCTGAGCAAGATCCTAATTTATGGTATCAAGCAATGCTTATTTGTTTTGATAAATTAAACGAAAAACACAATTTAAAAGATGTTTGTAGTTTATCATTTTCTGGACAAATGCATGGTTTAGTTATTCTTGATGAAAATGATAATGTGATAAGAAATGCCATATTATGGAACGATTCAAGAACAACAAAACAAGTTGATTATTTAAATAATGTTATTGGCAAAGATAATCTTATCAAATATACCTCTAATATTGCTTTATGTGGCTTTACTGCTCCTAAAGTTTTATGGGTGTATGAAAATGAGAAAGATAATTTTGATAAAATTAAAAAAATTATGCTTCCAAAAGATTATCTTGCCTATAAATTAAGTGGAAATTTCGCAAGCGATGTTTCGGATTTAAGTGGAACATTATATTTTGATGTCAAAAATAATGATTATTCAGATGATATGTTAAAAATTTTACATATTAATCGCAATATGTTACCTAAAATATATAACTCTTATGATGTTGTTGGAACATTAAAAGAAGATTTAGAGGAATTAACCCACTTATCAAAAAATTGTAAAATCGTTATTGGTGGTGGAGATCAAGCAATAGGAGCAACTGGGACAAATACTTTAGTCGAAAAAGAAATATCTATTTCTTTAGGAACATCAGGTGTTGTTTTTGCTCCAGTTGATTCTTATCGTTATGATAAATTAGGTCGAGTACATTGTTTTAGACATACGACCGGTAAATTCCATTTAATGGGTTGCACTTTAGCGGCAATGGGATCTTTAAAATGGTATATGGAAGATATCTTACAAACAAAAGATTATTCTTTGATTGATCAACTTCCTGATGAGATTAGCGATATCTTATTTTTACCTTATTTAATGGGTGAAAGATCACCTATTAATGATCCTGACGCAAGCGGATATTTAACTAATTTAAAATTATCACATAGTCGCTTAGATATTTTAAAAGCTGTTATTGAAGGAATATGTTTCTCTTTATATCACAATTATAAAGTAATGGTTGAAGATGGAATTATTGCTAATAGCGCTAGAGTTATTGGTGGTGGAACTAAATCTAAAAACACTATTCAAATATTAGCGGATATATTCGGAATTAAAATTAAAACTATTAATTCTAGTGATGGTGGTGCACTTGGTGCGATTATATGCGCAATGGTTGGAGATGGTTTATATAAAGATGTTACAGCTGCTGCTAGTGCATTAATTAAAGATAAAGAAATTTTTTATCCAAACTTAGATAAACATCTACAATATGAAGAAAAATTTAATAAATATCTTAATTTATATTTAAGAAATAAAAATTAGACTAAAAGAAGAGCGGGAGCCTCCTTGTAAAAAATGATGTGTATGTTTCCGCTCTTCGTGATACTTTTTAAAAAAATAGCATGAGCAAATCTCATGTTTTTTTATTTTAAAATAGACAAATTTTATAAAATTAACTGCAAAACCTTAATATTTTTAATAATTTTGAATAAATAGTTAGTTATAACTAACTTTTTTGTTTACATTTATTTTAAAAGTATTAATATATATGTAGTTAGATAAGACTAACTAGGAGGTTATTATGCCTATTTCAATTGCGCCATTGAATCAAGAATTAACTATTATACGTGTTTCTAATGATCCCAAAATTAAAAAACATTTAGAATCATTAGGAATTGTTATCAATAGTAAAATTACCATTTTAAGTTCACATCATGGTAATGTCATCATTGCCTTAAAAGAAGGACGTTTAGCTTTAGATAGAAATATTGCTAATTCGATATTTGTTTGTTAGGAGGTTATATGCAAATTACTTTAGATAAACTAAAGATTAATCAAAAAGGAACAATTGTTGCAGTTAAAGGTCAAGGAGTGACAAGAAGAAGACTTTTTGATATGGGTGTAACACCTGGTGCTTTAGTTACTTTGATTAAATTAGCACCTTTAGGTGACCCTTTAGAAATTAATATTCGTAATTATGAGCTTACATTAAGAAAAGATGAAGCAAAAAATGTCATATTAGAAGTGGAGGATAATTGATATGATACGCGTTGCTTTAGCGGGTAATCCAAATAGCGGTAAAACAACACTTTTTAATTCTTTAACTGGCTCTACTGCCCATGTTGGTAACTGGCCAGGTGTTACTGTTGATAAAAAAGAAGGAACATATAAAAAAGGAAAAGAGCCAGTTAATATTATTGACTTACCTGGTATTTATTCTTTATCGCCTTATACTCCAGAAGAAGTTATAGCTAGAAACTATATTATTGATGAAAGACCAGATTGTATTATCAATATTGTTGATGCGACAAATCTAGAAAGAAATTTATATCTAACAACACAATTATTAGAAATGGATGTACCTGTTGTTATTGCTTTAAATATGATTGATGTTTTAGATAAAAATAAAGATAAAATCGATATTAAAGGTTTAGAAAAAGAAATAGGTGTTCCAGTTGTCGCTATTTCAGCTTTAAAAGAAGAAAATCTTACAACTTTAATGGATGAAGTTATTAATTTTTCTAAAGTTGAGCGTAAAGGCACGACAATTTTAAAAAAATGTAAAGCTTATCCAATTATTGAACATATTCAAAAACAATTAGAAGATGACAATTTATTTTCTAGTTTATTTCATGCGATCAAACTAGCGGAAAATGATGAAATTGAAATTAAAATGCATCCAAAACAATATGAATATGTTTTAAAAGAAAAAGAAAATATTAAAGATCCTATCTTTGAAAATGATTTAGAAGCCATTATTGCTGACGCTAGATATAAATATATTAGTAAACATTTCTCTAGCAAATTAACTAAATCTGATCGACTCGAAGAAATTAAAGACAAAAATGGCAATTTTGTTAAAAAAGAAAAACGTTCCATTTCTGATCGTATCGATAGAGTTTTAACAAATCGTGTTTTTGGTATTTTAATATTTGTCGTTATTTTATTTTTTGTTTTCCATCTAACCTTTGGTGAAGATTTATTTTATTTATCAGCCATGGGAGCGTTTAGCTCATTAGGTGATGAATTTGCTTTAGCAAGTGGTACAACATTTGAAGGAATATTATTTTCTAGTGGTGGTATTCAATCACCAGGTGTTTTCTTACAAACTGTTGTAATTGGATTTACTGATTGGATTACTGAACTAGTTAGTCAAGGATTAACATCTTTAGGTGCCTATAATTGGGCTGTTGCCTTTATTTGTGATGGACTTTTAGCAGGTATTTTCTCTGTATTAAGTTTTCTTCCGCAAATACTATTATTATTCTTATTCTTCTCATTTTTAGAAGATTCTGGATACATGGCTCGTGTCGCGTTTATTTTAGATCGTATATTTAGAAAATTTGGTGTCTCTGGACGAGCTTTTATGCCTTTAATTATGGGATTTGGTTGTTCTATTCCCGCGATGACTAATACAAGAACTTTAGCAACTGAAAAAGAAAGAATCGCTACTGTTAGAGTTATTCCATTTTTCTCTTGTAGCGCAAAACTTCCAATCTTAACTGCATGTGCTGGTGCAATTGTTTCATTATTTGGTGTTGGTAACGCTGATTTAATTACTTTAGGTATGTATTTTAGCGGCATAATAATTGCAATTATTGCCTTATTATTTATGCGAAATACAACATTAAGAGGTGAGACCCCGCCATTTATTATGGAATTACCGGCATATCATTTACCTCAATTTAAATCTTTAATGATTCATCTTTGGGATAAAGCAAAACATTTTATTAAAAAAGCTTTCACTATTATTTTAATTAGTAATATCTTAATTTGGTTCTTACAATCATTTACTCCATCTTGGCAATATATCGAATATGTTGAAGGGGAAGGATTTTTAACAAGTGTAACCACTAATGATTCAATACTTGCTCAAATTGGTATGATTATTCAACCATTATTTACTCCATTAGGATTTGGTAGTCAATTAGGATCTTTTGGTTGGGTATTTGCCGTTGGCGCTATTACGGGTTTAATTGCTAAAGAAAATGTTATTGCAACATTTGCAATGCTTGGTGCAGTAGTGGCTAATGTTATTGATCCATCTACATTACCTGGTTCATTAGAATTATATGAAGGTGCAAGTGATGTTGCCTTAATGATTCAAGCAACCGGTATTAATATTCCTGGAATTATAGCATTTATTGTCTTTAATATGACAACAATTCCATGTTTTGCCGCAGTAGCGACTGCTAAAGCCGAACTTAAAAAAGGTACATTAAAAAATACGATTGCTTTCTGGCTAATTACTTCATATATAGCCGCTAGTGCATTCTATTTAATTGGAACATGGTGGTGGACATTATTTATTTATCTTGCTTTAGCTGCCGGTGTTATTGTTTTTATTTACTTCTATAATAAAAAACATCCTATTAAACCCCAAGGGGCGGCAACGATATGATAAATATTATTATCGCCATCTTTGGTGTTAGTTTATTTATTGGATTAATTATTTACTTTATTGTTCAAATTAAAGTAAAAAAGAATAATCCTTTTAGTGAATGTGATTGTTGTAAAAAGAAAAATATATTAAAACAATATCATAAAAAATATAAAACAAAATAATCTTTCCATCAAATATACTCCTAAAAAAAGTCTAACATTTGATTGTTAGGCTTTTTAATTTGTATTAAAATGATATTGCATGAAAAAAGGAAAAAGTATATCTATTTTGTTAATTTGTTTTTCAACTTTATTAAGTGGTTGTTCTGTTTATAAATTAGAATATACGCCTCAATATAATTATATAAGTAATAATTTTAATGTTATTTTTAAAGATGATTACGCTAGTAAAAATAATTTGGGAATCATTAATAGTTACACTAGTTTAGTAAATTATTTATCAACTAGAAATGATTATATTGTTACAAATGATAATACGAGCACAAATTCTTATGCTAGATATTTTTTAAATCAAATAATAATAGACTATGATGAAACGTTCTTTTTTAATAATTATTTTTTAGTGGCAAATATTATTTATAGCAGTTCATCTATTTATTATTTAACTGAATTTAAAGATAATAAAATAATTTATCATCAATATAGTAATAATTATGCTAATACTGATATTGTCGGAACACTTATTTTTACAAAAATTTCATATTATGATGTTAATATTAATTCATTTAATTTTGATATAAATAGTCACATATTAAATGATTTACAAATATCCGCTATTGAAAATTTTGCTAATCAGACAACAAAATATATTTAAATCATTAGGAGTTAAATTTATGAAACCATTAAAACAAATTGGAAATTTTAAACTTTATCGACAAAAACCAAATACCTTAAGTAAAGGCTACTTATATATAGGATATGTTAATGTTGATGTTAAAAACGTTGATAAAAAAAGATTAGTGAGAATTTATCTTCCTAGCGATTATGAATTTGATAATCCTAATAAAAGATTTCCAGTCATGTATATGATGGACGCTAAAAACTTATTTGATGAATATACATCATATGTTGGAGAATGGCATGTTGATGAAACAATAGAAAATAGAATTAAAGAAAAGAAAAAATCTTTTATTGTTGTTGGTATTGATTCTGCTAAAAAAGATTTAGATCGTATGGAAGAGATGACACCGTCTTCTAGTCATATTACTTATCATAAGAAGACAACGATTTTAGGTTATGCTCAAATTTTAGCGGATTATATGTTTAATGAATTAAAACCATTAATTGATGATTTACTTTTCACTTTAAAAGATAAAGAAAATACCGCTATTGGCGGATCTTCTATGGGAGGGTTATTTAGCTTTTATTGTGGAATGAAATTTAAAGAAAAAATTGGCTTTTCGCTGTGTTTTTCTCCTGGTTTCCTAGTTTATCAAAAACAATTTTTCAAAAAAGAATTGAAAAAATATAATTTTAATAAAGACGATTATGGTCGATTTTATTTCTTTGTTGGAGGTCAAGAATTCGAACATCGTTTTATTGAATTAACATTTTTTACTTTTAATTATTTAACTCATAAAGGGTTTGATAATTATCAGATTAAACTTGTTTACGATTCTAATTTGAAACATCACGAATCTTCTTGGGCAAAATATTACCCTGATGGAGTTAGTTATTGGTTAGATGAATATGTTTACTAATATTTTAAAAGCTTTAGAAAATATAACTCCAACAAGAAATTTTAATTTGCTTTATATTATTTTAGATTCTATATTTATTTGCTTATTACTTGGATTACTTATTTATCAAAAGAAATATATCACTCTTATATGGGCAATATTTGGTGGCGTTCTTTATTTTTTAGTCGATTATGGTTATTTTTATTGGATTAGTGGATCTAGAGTAGTAACTGTTAATGGTGTTTCTAGTGAGGCTAATACTGCTTTAGTCTTACTTTGGATGTCACTTAGTTATGGAATTACAAATTTTATTTTTATTTGGCTCTGTCTTAAAAAAGATAAAAATTTAAAAGAATATTTATTTTTAATTATTATTTGGTGGCTTGTTATTCCTAGTGTTGCTTCTTTAGGTGGAGAAAGTAATATTCAAACATTTAGAACTACCGGTGCTTATCATGGTTATATGGCTATCATTTTACTTGTTGGCTATATCGGACTTGCTATTTATAATATCGTAAGCAAAAAGAAGATGATTAAAATTTTATATTTAAATTTAATCGGTATAAGCGTTCAATTTTGTTGGGAATTTGCGTTATTAATTAATGGTATTAGACCATTAAATGAAAATTCAATTATGACATTAATAATTAATTCAATAATTGAAACTAATCTTGGTATGCCATATATCTATTTAATATTTGTTCTTGTCTATTCACATTTTAATGAAGATTTAACAAAAACTGATCATTTTGTTAATCCATGGGAAAAAGAAAAATTAAATTAATAAATTATTGATAATTTTTTACGTGCTCTTTAATTTTTTGATACGTCTCATCACTTAAATCATGCTCAATTAAACAAGCATCTTTTAGGGCTGTTTCTTTATTTACACCAATACTTATTAACCATTTTGATATTGTCTTATGTCTTTCATAAATTTTATTTGCAATTTCTTCACCTTGTTTAGTTAATATAATCGCACCATTCTCATCTATGATGATTAATTCTTGTTGTCTTAATTTTTTAAGTGCGACCGAAACTGAGGCTTTACTAAAATTCATGTCTTTTGCAATATCAATAGCATGAACTTCTTTTGTGTTATGCTTTTCTTGTATCATTAAAATACGTTCTAAATAATCTTCTCTAGATTCGTGTTCGTGCATAATTACCAATCCAATCCAAAAAATGTTGTAGCAAAGAAGAATTTGCCAAAAACATATTTATTACAAGCAGATTCTGTTAAAGTAATGATTTGATTTGTTTCTTCATTATAATCTAAATCCTCACTCATAGCAGGACCTTTTAAAGTTTTATCATATTGATCTAGATAATAAAGTGGTGCATCATCAAAAAATAAACCACCGGAGTCAGTTTTATTACCGCTGTTGTAATAATAAAAAACTGAATCAGTAAGGCCATAAGAAGTAGATAAAATAATATCTCCATTTGGTTTAACAGCAAAACCTTGTACTTTATTTCTTATTGAATAGACTTCGATAGGCTTAACTTGACTTCCATCGTTATTAATAAAATCATTAATATCATATTTTGAACAAATAGCATAATAAGTGCCATCATGTTCTGTCTTATATTCATGATCAGTTACATAGGCACCTCCATCATGAAATTCTCCAACATATAAAAATTCATCGTTAGTAAAAACATAACTAGCAGCGTTATTAACTTTTATTCCTTCGCCTATATCAATATTTGTTATATCTTTATTTAATACATCGTCCAATTCAATAGTAAAAATTCTTTCATCGTTAGCGATAAAAACATGATCACCAGTTGTAGCGACACCTCCAGCATGGCCTTTATAAAGCTTGCCATTTCTTGTTAATGTAACATATCTAGATTCATTATCGGTGTTTGTTATATATAATCTAGAATTAGTCTTATCAGACATATAACCAGAAATAATATAAACATCATTTTCTTCGCTGACGCAAATTCCTTGTGGGACAAAATTGTCATTTAAACCAGGTAGGGTAGCTATATCTTGTTTAACACTATAAAAATCACTATAAATTGCGAATTTTAATACACTTAAACCTCCCCAAACAAGACAAAACAAGCCTACTAAAGAACATATAATAATTAGAGGTATTTTATACCATAAACTTTTTTTTGATTTCTTTTGTTTTTCCATATTATAAATAATAGCAAAATTAAATAAAAATTTTAATAACAATATTAATTTAAGGTATATAGGCATTAAAATTGAACCTTATTTATTAAAATGCAATCATTAATTAATATTTTTTACCGTGAATTCTTAAACTAAATTCCGTTTTATACCAAAAAGTCACGATTCTTAGAATAAATTCCGATTCGACTATCTAA
>CALVRV010000017.1 GCA_944358865.1 uncultured Bacilli bacterium
ATTCAAGTTTGAATTCCCATGAATATTTCATAAAAAAGTACCCCTTTCCTAATGTCTAGGATTTGGGGTACCTCTCAGAGAAGCGAGTTTTTATTTTAAATAAATTATATTAATTTATTTTATTGGCTTTAATTCTTTAATTCCACCCATAAATGGTTGCAATACTTCTGGAATTTTAACAGAACCATCTTCTTGTTGAAGTTGTTCTAGTAACGCTGGAAACACTCTTGAGGTAGCTAAACCAGAACCATTTAATGTGTTAACAAAATGGATTTTTCCATCTTCGTCTTTATAACGAATTTCGCCTCTTCTAGCTTGGTAATCTCTTGCGTTACTAACCGAAGAAACTTCTTTATAAATGCCAATAGATGGAATCCAGATTTCAATATCGTATGTTCTAGCCATAGAATGAGAAATATCACCTGCCGCTAATTTGCTAACGCGGTAGTGTAAGCCTAATTTTTGTAATAATGTTTCAGCTTTTTTAACCATTTCTTCAAAAGCTGCATCACTTGTTGAAGGTGTAGTATATTGAACCATTTCTACTTTATTAAATTGATAACCTCTAATCGTGCCTCTTTCTTCGCTTCGATAAGAACCAGCTTCTTTACGATAACAAGGCGTATAAGCAAAATATTTTTTAGGTAATTCGTTTTCTTTTAATATTTCTTTACGATGCAAATTCACTAACGCTGTTTCAGCAGTAGGAAGTAAAAATCTTTTTGGCTCAGTATCTTCAAGCCAAAAAACATCGTTTCTAAATTTAGGAAATTGACCTGCAACAAAACCAGAAGTTTCATTTAATGTATGAGGAGGCAAAATAAATTTATAATTATCTTTTAAATGTTCACTAATAAAGAAATTTATTAAAGCCCATTCAAGTAAAGCGCCTTTATCAGTGTAAACCCAACTTCCACGACCAGCAATTTTTGCACCTCTTTCAAAATCAATAAGACCTAAAGATTGGCAAAGTTCAACGTGGTCTTTGATTTCAAAATTGAAATTTGGTTTTTCTAAATAATATTTAATAGGTTGATTATTTTCTTTTCCTCCACCTAATAAATCATCATCAGGAATATTTGGTAAAGCTGAAACAAAATCAAAGATTTTTGATTCAATTTCTTTTAATTGAGCCTCAAATTGCAAGTTTTCTTGGCTAAGTTGCTTAACTTTTGCAAAAATTTGATTAACGTCTCCACCTTCTTTTTTAACTTGTGGAACACTTTTTGATAATCTATTTTGTTCAGCTTTATTATTTTCAGTTTTCACTAACAATTCTTTTCTTTGTTTATCCCAAAGTAAAAGTTGTTCAAAATCAACATCATATAATTTTCTTTTTAAAGCTTCTTGTATTTTTTTAGGATTTTCTTTAATTATATTTATATCAATCATCTTTGTTCCTCCTTAAATCAAAATGATATTGAAGTGTTTCTTCATAAATAGATTTTAGTTCTTCGCCTACAGAATTTAAAGAATATTTCAAAACAAAATTATAACCATCAGTAACAGTGTTTTTAATAGTGTTAGATAAACATCCTTTACATAATTCAACAAGTGTTTCACTAAATTGACCAACATGGCCATTAATTCCATCAATGATAATGTCGTTTAATAAATCTTGGCTTCTAATTACAACCTCACATTTTGCCGCTAGAGCTTCTAAAACAGATATAACTCCACCATAACGATAGCATGGAAGCATAAATACTGAGGCATTAATTAAAGCACTTCGATATATATCATCAGGAACAACTTCTTTAAAGTGGGCGTTTTTAGGCGACATTTTCTCTAATTTGTTTATTTGTGATTTTGCACTTAAAGAAGATTTGCTCTGTCCAAAGAAATAAAAAACAGCATTAGGACAAGCTTTAGCAGCGTTAATAAACGCTCCAATTCCCTCGATAGAATCATAAGATCCATTCGCGATGACTATTTTTTTGTTTTTATCTTCTCTAAAGTATCGATAAAACAATTCTTTTTCTTCTTCTTTTTGAAAATTAAAGCGATTTAAATTTACACCTGGTAAACAAACTCTAATTTGGCTTTTTACACCATAAGATAACAATATTTGTTTTGCGCCATTAGAAGGAACTAAAATTGTTGAAGCGTTATTTAAAAATTTTAAAGCCTTATTTGATAATGTATATTTGATTTTTCCATCATTAAAGTCAAAATCTAAAAAAGAGGCGCTTGAATCACTTTCACACATCAAAGCAGAGACAACAACAGTTTTTCCTTCTTCTAAGGCGTTTATTTCTAAACTTAAGTCGTCATAAGAAAGAAGATGAACGACATCATAGTTATCATCTTTTAAATCGCTCGTATAATCAATATTAGAAGATTCTAAGGCTCCCTTAATACATTTACGTAGACGAGAGCCTTCGAAATTATCTAATTTTTTATCTGGATCAAAACTGATTAAAACCTTCATTTTTTCAATTTTATTCGTTATTTGAAGAATTTTCACTAGGATTTGCAGTGTTTTCTTGTTGCTCTTCTTCTATTTCTTCTTCATGATCAACAATAGCAATAGAAGAAACTTTTTGCTTGTCTTCAATACGAATAATTTTTACTCCTTGGGTATTTCTACCAGCAATTTTAATTTGACCTAAAGGTGTTCTAATAATGATACCATTAATTGTTACCACCATTAAATCTTCATCACCATTAACAGCCCTAACAGCGACAAGATTACCAATCTTATCATTTGATTTAATTGTAATAACACCTTTCGCACCACGTGAAGTTTGTCTATATTCACTAAATAAAGACATTTTACCATATCCTTTTTCGGTAATAGATAAGACGTATTGACCTTCTAATGATGTTGTGACACCAACACATATAGAACCATCAGAAACATTCATACCTT
Source organism: uncultured Bacilli bacterium (assembly GCA_944358865.1). GTDB lineage: Bacteria > Bacillota_I > Bacilli_A > RFN20 > CAG-826 > CAJOOD01. Next base: position 2,873 of record CALVRV010000017.1, read on the forward strand.
TAACACCTGCTGCGGTTCTTCCCATAGGACGCACTTCATTTTCGTCAAATTTAACCATCTTACCATTTGATGCAGCAATACCAATAATCGTGTTGCCATCAGTTAATTTAACATCTAATAAAGTATCGTTGTCTTTTAATGAAATAGCGATTTTACCATTTTGTCTAATCGATTCAAATTCTTTAACTGCTGTACGTTTTACAATACCATTTTTAGTTACAAAGAATAAGAATCCGTTTTCAGAATATTCATCAGCTTGAATAATTGCTTTGACGTTTTCATCTTTTTCAACATTGATTAAGTTAATAATTGGTAAACCTTTGCTATTACGGCTAAATTCAGGTACTTTATATCCTCTAACACGATAAACTTTTCCTTTATCAGTGAAGAACAACAAATCTGTGTGGGTTTTTGTATATAACATAATATCCACTAAATCATCTTCGTTAGTAGACATTCCTCTTACACCTCTACCACCACGATGTTGTGATTTAAAAGTATCACTTGTTAGACGTTTGATATAACCATTTTTTGTTAAAGTTATAACAATATCTTCTTGAGGAATTAAATCTTCATCTTCAATAGAAGATAAATCGTCACTAATCTCTGTTCTTCTTTCATCAGAGAATTTTTCTTTAATTTCTAATAATTCTTTAACCACTACATCAACAATGTGATCGCGGCTTTCTAAAATGTAATTGTAATTACGACAATTATCTTCTAATTGTGCTTTTTCACTTTGTAGTTTTTGAGTTTCAATTCCAGTTAATCTTCTTAATGCCATACCTAAAATGGCTTGAACTTGTATATCGCTTAAACCAAATCTTTCTTTTAATGATTGGCTAGCAATTTCAGGAGTAGAACTTTCTTTAATTAAATCAACAACTTCATCAATATTATCGTGAGCCACTAATAAGCCTTCAATAATATGGATTCTAGCCATGTCTTTGTCGAGTAGGAATTGTGTTCTTCTTCTAATTACTTCAACTTGGAAATCTAAATATTCTTTTAGCATTCCAGTAATAGGCAATACTCTTGGAACGCCATTAACAAGACAAAGCATAATAATACCAAAGCTAACTTGTAAATCAGAATTTTTATATAATTGATTTAAAATAACTTCTGGTACAACATCTTTTCTAAGTTCGATGACTACTCTTACACCTTCTTTGTTTGTTTCGTCACGAATATCAGTGATTCCATCAATTATTTTTTCATGAACCAAATCAGCAATTTTTTCAATCATTTTTGCTTTGTTAACTTGGTATGGAATTTCACTAATAATAATTCTTGATTTGCCATGCTCCATATTTTCAATATGAGCCTTGCTTCTAATAACTACAGAACCAGTTCCTTTATTATAAGCTTCTCTAATTCCACCACGACCTAAAATAATTCCACCGGTTGGAAAATCTGGTCCTTTAATATAATTAGCCATTATTTCATCTGGTGTAATATCATTATTTCTAGCATAAGCAACAACACCATCAATAACTTCACCAAGATTGTGTGGAGGAATATTTGTTGCCATGCCAACAGCAATACCATTTGATCCGTTTACTAATAAATTAGGGAATCTAGAAGGTAATACAGATGGTTCTTGTTCACTACCATCATAATTATCAACAAAATCTACTGTATCACAATTAATGTCTCGAACCATTTCCATGGCAAGTTTAGTCATTCTAGCTTCGGTGTAACGCATTGCTGCGGCTTCTTCACCATCAATGTCACCAAAATTACCATGTCCATCTACTAAGGTATAACGCATAGAAAATGGTTGAGCCAATCTAACTAAAGTTTGATAAATTGCACTGTCGCCATGTGGGTGATATTTACCCATGACGTCACCAACAATTCTTGCGCATTTTTTAAATGGTGTATTAGGAAACATACCAGCTTCATTCATACCAAAAATGACACGTCTATGAACTGGTTTTAATCCATCTCTAACATCAGGAATTGCACGAGAAACAATAACTGACATTGCATAATCTAGAAACGATGTTTGAACTTGTTCAACAATCGCAGTATCTTTTAAAGAAGGAACGATACCTTCTTCAATTTCTTCTAATGATTTATTATTTTCATCTGCCATTTTATTGTCCTCCTACTAAATATCTAAGTTTTTAACAAATTTAGCGTTTTCGTGGATGAATTCTTTACGTGGTGTAACATCATCTCCCATTAAATCTGTAAAAACTTGTTCAGCTTTAATCGCATCTTCCATAGTAACTCGTAACATCTTACGATTAGCGGGGTCCATTGTGGTTTCCCATAGTTGTGATGGGTCCATTTCACCAAGACCTTTGTATCTTTGGAAAGGATATCCAGCTTTTAAATTGAGTTGTTTTTTCAAAACTTCTAATTGTTCATCGTTATAACAATAATAAGATTTGTGATTATAATCGACTTTATATAAGGGTGGTTGAGCAATATAAACATACCCTTGTTCAAGTAAAGGTTTCATAAAGCGATAAAAGAATGTTAATAACAAAATTCTAATATGAGAACCATCAACATCAGCATCGGTCATGATAACAATTTTATGATATCTAATCTTAGATATATCGAATTGAGGATCAATACCACCTCCGATAGCCGTAATCATATTACCAATTTCCGCGTTAGCGTATATTCTTTTTGCTTGAGCTTTTTCAACGTTTAAAATTTTACCTCTTAATGGCAAGATAGCTTGTGTTTTACGATCTCTACCATTTTTTGCTGAACCTCCAGCAGAATTACCCTCAACAATATAAAGTTCGCATTCTTCAGGGTTTTTACTAGAACAATCCGCTAATTTGCCAGGAAGAGTTGTTACATCTAAAGCGCTTTTTCTTCTTGTTGCATCACGGGCTTGTCTTGCAGCAATTCTAGCGTTTGCGGCATTAACAATTTTTTCTACAATAATTTTAGCTATTTTAGGATTTTCCATTAAGAATCTTTCGAGTTGTGTTCCAACAATTTGAGACACAGTCTTTCTAATTTCAGGATTACCTAATTTAGTTTTAGTTTGGCCTTCATATTGAGGGTTTGGATGTCGAATAGAAATAATCGCAGTCAAACCTTCTTTGATATCATCATATGTAAAATTGTCTTCGTTATCTTTTAACATTTTATTTTTTCTTGCATAGTCATTAATTTCTCTAACCATAGCAAGTTGGAAGCCGGTTTCATGCATACCACCTTCATGTGTGTGAATATTGTTACAGAAACTATAAATATTCGCAGAATATCCGTCATTATATTGCATAGCAACTTCAACATAAATTCTACCATTAACTCCAGGTAAATATTCAACTTCCTCAGCACCTTCACAATAAATTATTTCAGGGAATAATGCGGTTTTATGAGCGTTAATGTATAAAACGTATTCTTTAATACCGCCTTTATATAAAAATGTTTCTTGTTTTGGCTCTTCTTCTCTATCGTCTCTAACAGTCATTTTAAGACCGCGGTTTAAATAGGCCATTTGTCTAACACGATCAGAAATAGTTTGGAAATTAAATTCTGTCGTCTCAGTAAAAATAGTTGGGTCTGGTTTAAAAGTAACTGTTGTTCCGCTGTCTTTACAATCACCAATGCGTTTTAAATGATCGACAGGATGTCCCCCGTTAGCGAATTTTTGATAATAAATACCACCATTTTTATGAACTGTGACTTCAAGCCATTCTGATAAGCCGTTAACAACTGATGCACCAACACCATGAAGACCACCAGAAACTTTATATCCACCACCTTCACCAAATTTACCACCAGCGTGCAAAACAGTAAAAACAGTTTCTACACCAGATAATCCACTTTTAGCAACTATATCAACAGGAATTCCACGTCCGTTATCTTTAACAGTGACCGTGTTATCTTTGTTGATAATAACATCTACTTCACTACAATAGCCAGCAAGAGCTTCGTCTATTGAGTTATCAATAATTTCCCAGACAAGGTGATGTAAACCTGGTGATGATGTTGTTCCAATATACATACCTGGTCTTTTTCTAACCGCTTCTAATCCTTCTAATACTTGAATGTTAGAGGCTGTATAGCTTGCGTCTGCTTTATCTGCAGCTAATTCTTTTTTAGAAAGTTCACTAAGTTGAGTTATTTCAGGATGTAGTTCTTCGATGTTAATATTGTTTTCCTTTTTAACTTCTTGTTGAACTTGTTCTTCTTGTTTTTTTTCTTCTTCCATATTAGTCTCCTTTCTTTTTTAAGACAAATGTGTGAGCGTTTTTAATATATAATTTTGTTCCAGTAACAAATACTTGTTGGAAACAATCCAAGAAACTAATTAATTTAGTTTTGTGTTTTTCGTCTAATTCAGATGTTACATCATCAAGAATAACAATTGGCTTTTTATCATTATCTTTTATTAAGAAATATGGCGCTAGCTTAAGCGCAATAGCGATAATTCTATTCTCACCTTGCGAGCCAAATGTTGCGATATTTCGCTTATTAAGCGTGATTAGAAAGTCTTCTCTATGTATCCCAATAGAAGTTGCTTTCTTTTTTAAATCGTTTTCTAAAGACTTATTAAACGCTTCTTTTGCGTTTTTTAAAAAGTCATCATTTAAAGGTACAAAAGGCAAATATTCCATTTTGATATCTTTTAAATTATCTTCTGGATAAGATATTGATTCGACAACCTTTTCAATGATCAAATTAATTCTTTCGATGTATTTTTCTCTAAAAAATATAATTTTTTTAGAAATATCAATCATCATGTTGGTAACTACTTCCAACAAATCTTTGTCATATTTATCTTGCTTTAGCAAATTATTTCTTTGCTTTAATAATTTTTCATAATCAGTAATGTATTGGAAATATTCACTATACTGTTTACTAATTGATACATTTAAAAAATTCCTTCTTTCTTTTGGTGAACCTTTAAAAAGCAAGACATCTTTTGGTTCAAATATGATGACATTAATTAGTTTTGATAATTCTGACAATTTTACGATTGGTTTGTTGTCAATTGTGATTCTTTTTGTTTCGTTTTCTAAAAGGATTTGTATTCGATGCGAAACTTTTCCGACCACAATTTTTGCGTCTATATACGCTTTTTGGCTATCTTTGTTTATCAAATCTTCTTGCGTTTGAGTGCGAAATGATCTTGCTAAAGATAAAAAATAAATAGCTTCGACAATATTTGTTTTTCCAATTCCGTTATCTCCAAGAAAAACATTAATTTTATCAAAGAAATCGTATGTCAGATATGAATGATTTCGGAAGTTTTTAATAGTAAGAGTTTTAATTATCATTGCTTTTTGATTAAGTAGGTTTTTTTATCCACCTTAACTTTCATACCGTTATAAATTTTTCTTCCTCTTCTTGTTTCTTTAATATCATCAACAAGCACATCATATTCATTTAAGAATTGCTTAGCTTGCCCTCCTGATGAAATTAAATTTAATATTTTTAACAATTGTTGGAGTTCGATGTATTCGGTATGAATTTCAATAATAATGTCTTTTGATTCCATTTATCAAAACTTCCTAACGTTAATTATACACTAATAAAATAAAAAAGAGAATATAATTCTCTTATTTTATATTGTTTTTTTGCCTCTATTTCGCTTATAAACATTATTTATAGGCGTTTTTTAAAGCGCATAGTATTTTTTATCATTAAAATGTTTTATCGTTTATACACTAAATTAGAACGTACGCATTGGTGTGATGACTTGAATGACAGAATCATCTTTATCGTTTTTAACAACAAATGGCTTCATTTCACCAACAAATGCAAGTGTTACATCAACAGAACCTAAAGCGCGAATAGCCGCTAAAACAAATTCGTTATTAAAACTAACTTCGAGTCGTTGACCTTCATAACGACAATCATTAAGTTTTTCTGAAGCAGAACCAACTTGAGAAGATTTCGAATTAACTTCAACACTATCTTCAGACATAGAAAGATTAACAACGTTTTCTCTTTCAATAGAAAGCAAAGATACTCTATCGATAGCTTTAATTATTTCTTGAGCGTTTACTTGTAAAACATAATTTAAATTTCTTGGAACAATGTTTTTGGTATTTGGATATTCACCACTTGATAAACGTGTTGCTACAACAGTTTTTCCTAAAGAAAATAACGCTTTATTTTCACTAATAGTAATATCAACAGTTTTGTTATCTTCAATTAAATGAGAAACTTCGACAAGCATTTTTGCAGAAATGTTTGCAACAAAATTGATTTCTTCATCGATTGGTAAAATTTTTCTTGCTAATCGAGCAGAGTCTGTTGCTGTAGCGGTTAATCTACCTTCTTTAGCTTCGAAATTTACCGCAGTTAAGATTGGTCTTTGTTCTTTTGTTGAGGCTGCAAAAGCGGTTTGATCGACTAAAGTTATAAAATCAGCAGTGTTCAAAGATAAAAATTGACCATCTGGATCTAAATCGATATCTGGATATTCTTCACTTCTAATGCAATTAAGTTTGGAATTAAATGTGCCTGCAGAAATTAAAGCCATAGTGGAATCAATAACATCAAGACTTAATTCTTCTGTATCTAATCTTTTAACTGTTTCATTTAAAATTCTTGCATTTATTAAAGTAGAGCCTTCTTTATAATTTCTAATGATTTCTTTATCATTTTCTTTATAAGGAAGCATTGTTTTAATTGTAAGATTATTATTTGAACCTGTGATATACAATCCTGTTTCATCTAAATCTATTTTAAAATTGCCTAAAACAGGATTAACACTTTTAGACGCGACTGCTCTTGAAGCGATATTTAATCCTTTTAAGAATTCTTCACGGTTGATTGTAAATTTCATAAATATATATCCTTTCTTTTTTAATAAAATATTTATTAGTATTATTATACTCGGTGGAAATGTTGATAACTTACATTTTTGTAGCTATTTTGTGTATAGATATTATACCATATTAGCATGTAAATTTAGTAGTGTTTTATTTTTATAAAATAAATTATCTATTTTCTATACGATTTTTAAGCTCCTTTATCGCGCTTTGTGTTGATGGATCATTTTTCAACATTTTATTCACATTTGTAATTGCGTTCATCACAGTGGTATGGTCTTTGCCACCAAAAGCATCGCCAATTTTCTTTAAAGGATAATCTAAAACATCACGAATTAGATACATTGCCATGTGTCGGGCAATAGAAACTTGTCTATGACGTGATTTTCCTGTTAAAACTGATGGTGTTAGGTTGTAATAATCGGCGACAATGTTGATAATTTTTTTCTCGTTTAGTTCATCTTGGATATATTTTCCACCAGAAATAGTGGATATCGCTTCTGCGGTTAATTTTAAATCGATACGATTGACGTGTCTTAAAATTGCTTGGAAAATAACCTTATTTAAAGCCCCTTCTAATTCTCTAATATTTTTAGAAAATTTATCCGCTAATAAAGATAAGGCGTCATCATCAAAAACCAATTCTTTTAAATCGCTATTCGCATGAATTTTCTTTTTTAATATTTCAACGCAAGTATCAACATCAGGATCGCTAATTTTAACGGTTAGGCCGTTTGAAAATCGAGATACTAAACGATCAGCAACGCCTTTTAATTCGTTTGGCTCACGATCTGAGGTAATAACTATCTGTTTTGATTCTTTTATTAAATCGTTAAATACAAAATAAAATAAATCCTGGGTCTTATTTTTTTCTGCTAAAAACTGAATATCATCAATTAAAAATACATCGATAGTTTTACAATAATCTCTTAATTGATTAGTGTCTTTTCCTTGTGAAAGACTTTTAACATATTCATTAAAAAAATCATCGCTAGTAATACAAATTACTTTCGCACCGGGATTTGATTTTTTAACACAATTTCCAATCGCGTGTAATAAGTGAGTTTTACCTAAACCAGAATCAGAATAAATAAATAAAGGATTAAACATTTTACCTGGTGTTGTCGCGGTCATAAGTGCAGCTTGTGCCGCGCCTCTATTAAAAGTTCCGATTACAAAATTATCAAAATTTAAATTGCTATTTAAGTAAGAACTTTTAAAGATCTCTTCTTTTTTATTAGAAACATTTTTATTTTTTAAGTTGTCATCAGAAGTATAAAATTCTAAATTAAAATCCGTTTCCATAACTTCTAAAACGGCTTCTTTTAAATTTTCATAAACTTGAGCCTTGTTTTGACATAAAGTAACAGCCAAACTAGAATTTAACACAATCTTAATTGTGTTATTAACTATGTCACTAACATAAGAATCAGCAAAAAACATTGAAAAAGTATTTTCGTCATTTAATCTTGCTTTAAAAACTTCTAATATTTTAGCCCATGTATTTTTAATTTCAGTAACAGATAGTCCCATAGTTTTTAATACATTAAAAATTATAGTGTTTTCCACAGACCATGTAAACATAAAAAAGCACTAAAATTATTTTTTCCACAAAAAAGCATGAAAACGATGTTAAAAGTGGTGAAAAACAACTTATCAACATTTACACAATGTGGATAAAATTGTGGAAAACTTTTATGTGGATAAAATTATGTTGATATGTGGATAACTTATTTAACCTTAATAATTAAATGATAAGAAATTTTAGTTATATATAACTAATAAATATACTTTAACTATAATAAATAATGTAACGTTTTCCTGTGGAGAAAACGATAATAGCGAAATTTAATCTAATTTAGTTAATAAATATTTTAGTTATTTTTCTTTTTAAAAAATACAAATAAATTGATTTTTATTACGCGTACACGTATAATGCAAAGTGCTATGTTAAAGAAAGGAAACAAAAAGTTATGAAAAGAACGTATCAACCAAGTAAAATTAAACACGCTCACAAAGCCGGATTTAGAGCAAAAATGAAAACCGCCGGCGGTAGAAAAGTTTTAGCTAGACGCAGAGCTAAAGGAAGAAAAAAGATCGCTGCATAAGAGGCCTTAGTGAAAAAAGAGTTTCGTATTAAAGACAATCAAAGATTTGGCGAAATTGTTCATCTTGGTAAAACATTTAAAAACAAAGCCTTTGTCATACATTGCTTAAAAAACAATGAAAACATCGTAAAAATTGGTATATCTGTTTCGAAAAAATTAGGAAAAGCGATTGTTAGAAATAAAATCAAAAGGCAAATACGCGCGATGTGTCAAGAGATTGTTAATTTTAACAGCCAATCTTTAGATATCATTATTATTGCTAAAAACGGTTATTTAGAAAACGATTTTCACACTAATTTGTGTTTGTTAGAGCAAATTATCAATTTAGCAATAGGGTTAAATGGAGAAGCAAAAAACAATGAATAAAAAACTCAAATTATTATTAGGTATTGGAGCGTTAAGTGTTTTTGGCGTTACTCTTAGCGCGTGTAGTTTTAATTTGTGTTCTACGAATGATAATGCTCAAATACTTTATTCTTATGAAGTTTTTAATATTGTAGACGAAAACAATCAAAATACTGGAAAATATAGTTTTGGCATATCAACATATTATGATGCAGACGAAACAAAACCAGATGACGCAATATTAATGGAAGGTTTTGGTCAACTTTATGTTAGCTATGATATTAAGAGTAATTTATCTCTTTCAACAATCAACGAAAACGCAAAAAACAACAACATAAGAGTTAATAACTACACGACATTTTGGGCTGAAATGGATAATAAATTTCTAGATTTAGCCATTCAAGCTGCAATTAATGATAACGCACCATATAACACCGATAAAGCTACAATGACATATGAAGATGTATGTAACATTTTAATAGGTGATCGTGAAGGCAATCACAAAGGTTATGGTTATTTAAAATTTTTAGGCCAAGACGAAGATGATAACACCGTTAATTGGCTGACATGGAACGAATATTATAGTCAAGTTAAAGCAGATTTAGGACCAGATATGTGTCCAGATAGTGATTTTGTTTCATATTATCAACAAACTATGACTGGATATAATGCTGGAAGTGTTACTTGTATTGCCACTGAAGATGGATTTTATGGATATTACGGATTCGATAACAATAACAAAATGGAAATGTTTATCGAAGGTAAAGACTTTAATTATGCCTGGAACAAAGGATTTTTTGAAGGTCTTTTAGTTTATCCTATCGGATGGTTAATTGATCAAACTGCAACATATTTTATGGGTGGTGTTGGCGCTGGTTGGGCACAAATACTAGCCATTTTAGTTGTTACATTCTTGATTCGTGCTATCATGATGGTATTTACATTAACACAAACCATCAATACACAGAAAATGACTGATTTGCAACCTGAAATTGCAAAAATCCAAGCTAAATATCCAAACGCAAATACAAATAGAAGCGAACAACAATCGCTAGCGATGGAGACAAGTCAATTGTATAAGAAAAATAAAGTTCACCCATTTATTGGTATGATTTTTATGATTATTCAATTCCCTGTTTTCTTATGTGTTTGGGGCGCGATGTCAGGTGCTTCTATATTAGCAAGCAATGAATTTTTAGGATTAAGATTTTCTCAATCTGTTCAAGAAGCATTATTTAATATTGATAATTGGCCAAACAATCCTGGATGGTGGACAGCGCTTGTTTTGTTTATAATAATGGCACTTTTGCAAGTTTTTTCAATGCTTTTGCCACAATTTATACAAAAACGTCGACAAAAGAAAATCCCTAAAACCTTAATTAATAATAATATGAATAAGCAAAATAAAATGATGAAATGGTTCACCATTATTATGGTTGTAATTATTATCTTTATGGGCTTCTCTTTAGCATCTGGTATGGTTGTTTATTGGATTGCTGGTTCTATTTGGGCAATCGCACAAACTCTTATTCTTGAATTAATCAGATATTTAAGAGATAACAAAAAACATAGACCATCAAAACCTCTTAAAAAAACTACAAACAATGTTGTGGTTGACGCTGAAGTTATTCCACAACAATTTGTCGCACCAACAGGAAAGAAAAAATATAAAGATAAAATCAAAGAAGTTGATGTAAAAGATACTAAAACTTCTATAGATAATAACGACAATAAAGGAGATGAAGATAAATGAGAGAATATGTTGCAAAAACATTAGAAGACGCTCTTAAAAAAGCAAGTGAAGAATTAGAGTGTAGCGTTGATGAATTAGTGTATTCCATTGAAGAAGAAAAAAAGACATTGTTTACTCGACGTGTAGTTATTAATGTTTATGAATTAGAAGACGTTACTACTTATGCTGAAAATTACATTTTAGGTATTACTGATTCTTTAGGAATTGAAGCCACTGCTTCCACTTCTTTAAAAGATGACATTATTAAAATTACTATTGATTCCACTAATAACCCTGTCATTATTGGGAAAAATGGTAAAACTTTACAAGCTATAAGTGAACTTACCAAATTAGCGGTTTCTACAAAATTTAAAAAACATTTCCGTCTTTTAGTAGATGTTAATCATTACAAAGATAGCAAATATCGTAAACTTGCTCACATTGCAAAAAGAACCGCAAAAGATGTTCAAAGAACAAAAACTGAAGCTGTTTTAGATCCAATGCCCGCTGATGAAAGAAGAGTAATTCATAATGCAGTCAAAGCATTTAAAAATATAAAAACTATTTCTCAAGGTGATGGAACACATCGTCAGGTTCACATTATGTATGTTGAAACTAATAAAGTGATGCCTGAACAAGAAGAAGCAAAACCTGAAGAAAATACTACTTACGAAAACGAATAATAAAAGCGGTTAATTCCGCTTTTTTAATGTATAATATTCCATATATGAAAGCTCAAACTATTTACGCTCTTGCTAGTGCCCCATTTAAAAGCGCACTAGCGATAATTCGAATATCTGGTGAAGATAGTATTAACATTGTTAATAATATTTTTTCAAAAGATTTAAGTAAATATAAAGAAAATAAAATCATCAACGGAGATATTCTTGATAAAAACGAAGTTGTTGATAATGTTGTTTTACTGTTGTATCACGCTCCTAAGAGTTTCACTGGTGAAAATAGTATTGAAATTATATGTCATGGTTCAATGCTTATCGTTAATCAAATCATGCTTTTATTAAATAGAAATGGTGCAAGACAAGCTGAAGGAGGAGAATTTTCAAAAAGAGCGTTTTTAAATAAAAAATTCGATCTTATTCAGGCTGAATCAATTCAAGATTTAATTGATGCACGAACAAACGAAGCTAAACATCTTGCTATGCTTTCTTTAAAAGGAGAAACCAGCAAACAATTTTTACCAATAAAAAAAGATATTGAAGATTTAATTTGTGAAATAGAAGTACATTTTGATTATCCTGAAGAAGTTGAAGATATACAACTTTCTTATAGTGATGTAATAAGTAAAATTAATAATGTTTTATTAAAAGTAGATGAATTATTATCTATATCTAAAAAAGGAAAAATTATTAAAGACGGTGTTAATGTAGCAATTGTAGGAAAACCAAATGTTGGTAAATCCTCATTACTTAATGCATTAATTAACGAAGAAAAAGCAATTGTTACACCAATCGCGGGAACAACTAGAGATATTGTCGAAGGTGAAATAAATTGTAACGGGATTATTTTACATTTACTTGATACAGCAGGAATTAGACAAAGTGATGACCTTGTTGAAAATATTGGTGTTAATAAATCTAAACAAAGTATTGACGCTAGCGACATAGTCATTGTTGTTTTAGACGCTAATAGTCAATTAGATGATTATGATAAAGAGATTTTGAAATTATCAGAAAACAAAAAAAGAATAATTGTTTACAATAAATCAGATATATCAAATAAAAACAGCAACAATATATCTAATTTATATATTTCTGCTCTTAATAAAGAAATTGAACCTTTAAAAAATGAAATTTTAAAAATTTTAAATATTAACGCTAACGATTTTGAAACTCCAAGTTTGACTAATGCACGCCAGCAAGGATTGCTTGAACAAATTAAATATTATTTAAATTTAGCAAAAGAAGATGCATCAAATCTTAAACCTATGGATTTAGTGTCAATAAATATTACTAACGCATATGAATGTTCATTAAATCTTGTTGGTGAAATGTGTGATTTAGATATTGCTGGTGAAATATTTAAACGCTTCTGTGTAGGTAAATAATATGAAGATTTTTGATACACACTGTCATTTAAATCATCCGGATTTAATAAATGATTTAGATAAAATATTAAAAGATGCAAATGAAGTAGGTGTTGATAGTTTTTTAGTTGTAGGCTTTGATAAACAAACATCAATTGATGCAATTGAAATAGCTAAAAAATATAATAATGTCTATGCTGCGATTGGTTTTCATCCAACAGAAATAGAAGACTTATCTGAAGAAGATTTTCTTTTAGTTATGGAAATGTTATCAAATCAAAAAGTTGTAGCGTTAGGAGAAATAGGATTAGATTATTACTGGATTAAAGATAAAGAAAAACAAGAAAAACAAAAACAATATTTTATAAGACAAATAAAGTATGCGAACAAATATAATTTACCTATTGTTGTTCATTGTCGTGACGCGATTGAAGATTGTTATAATATATTAAAAGATAATGAAGTTATTAATAAAGGTGTTTTACACTGCTTTTCTTCCTCTTTTGAAATGGCAACAAAATTTATTAAATTAGGATATTATATTGGCTTAGATGGTCCTGTAACTTTTACTAATTCAAAAACACCAAAAGAAGTTGCAAGACAAACACCACTTGAAAAATTACTTGTTGAAACAGATTGTCCATATCTAACACCACACCCCTTTCGCGGTAAAAGAAACGAACCAAAATTTATTACATTAGTAATAGATGAAATTGCTAAAATAAGAAATGTTGATAGCGACACTATAAGTGAAGCAACATTTGAAAATGCAAAAAAATTGTTCCACGTGTAAAATATGAAAACTAAAATAAATGGATTTTTAATTGTCGAGGGAATTGCAGATAAGGCATTTTTATCTCAATTTTTAGATTGTGAGATTATTTGTTTGGGCGGTTACAATATGCCACGTGGAACATTAGATTACGCTAAACAACTGCTATTGCTGTATCAAGGTATTGTCTTATGTGATCCTGATGATGCAGGAAGATATATAGACAGTAAAGTAACACAATATCTTACTAATACACAAAGTGTATTAGTAAAATTTAAAAATAGAAATAATTTTAATAAAACCGGTATTGCTGAAACAACTAAAGAAAGTGTCTTACTAGCGTTAAAAGATTATATTATCGATAACAAAGATGAAAAAATATATTTTACTGTAAAAGATGCGTTAAATTTAAACTTAAACAATGCAAAAACCCGTCAATTTTTACAAAAACGGATTAAGATTGGTCAAGTAAATTTTAAAACTACTATTAAAAGAATTAATTATTTAAAGTTAACAAAAGATGATGTTGAAAAGGTGTTAAAAGAATATGATTGTTGATAGTCAAACTTGTAAAGAAATTATTAAGTTATTAAATTTAAATATTAAAAAATCTTTAGGACAAAATTTTTTAATTAACCCTAATATAAGTGAATCAATTGCAAATTATCTTTTGCCGATAAACGATGAAAAAATATTAGAAATTGGTCCAGGCTTAGGTTCGTTAACACATTATTTATCTAACTACACCACTACTTGTTTAGAAATTGATCCTATTTTATTTAAGTTTTTAAATGATACATATAAAAATACTAATTTAAATTTTATAAATGGTGACATTTTAAAATTTGATGTTGGTGATTATGATATGATTATATCGAATTTGCCTTATTATATTACTACAGATATAGTTACTTATTTATTATTGCACGCTAAAAAAGCGAAAAGAATGGTTTTTATGATGCAAAAAGAAGCTGTAAATAGATTTTGTGACACTGTTAATTGCAAAGATTATTCCCCTATTGGAATTTTAATTTCTTTATTAGGCAAAATTAAAAAAGAAATAATTATTAGTAAAAATAATTTTTATCCATCTCCTAATGTTGATTCACAAATGGTGGTAATAGATTTAGATATAAATAAGAAAACTAGAGATAATTACGCTATTTACAAAATGTGTAAAAGTTTATTTCAAAATAAAAGAAAGACAATATTAAATAATCTTACAATGTATTTAAAAGATAAAAACAAAGCTATTCAACTTCTTAATAAGAACAACATTAATCCATTGTTAAGACCTGAAAATATTAGTGTTGAAGAATATGTTAAACTATACCAAAGCCTCCATTTTAGTGTATAATAATTTTATGCTTATTAAATGTCACGCAAAAATAAACATTGTCCTAAATGTTTTAGGAAAATATAACGAGAAATTACACGAAATAGATTCAATCATGTTGCCTTTAAAATTACATGATTCTATTTTAATGACTAAATTAAAAGGTAATAGAGATAGCTATGTTACTTTTGCTGATTATTCACTCGGTGGTTTTGAAAATAATTTAGCTACTTTAGCCATGGATAAGTTTAAAGAAATTACAAAAAGCGAAGATGAATTTAGAATATTGATCAATAAAGCTATTCCTATTTCTGCTGGTTTAGGTGGCGGTTCTAGTAATTGTGCTGGAACTTTATTAGGTTTAAAACAAATGACTAATAGTGATATTAGTATGGATGAACTTAAAAAGATTGGTTTTTCACTTGGAAGTGATGTGCCCTTCTTCTTTTATAATGTTCCTGCTCGAGTAAGAGGCGCTGGTGAAATTGTAGATCCAATATATGTTAAAAATGATTATTATGTTTTAATTATAAAACCAAAACAAGGTTTATCTACCTCACAGGTTTATCAAGAAAGTGATAAATACACACTTAAAACATACGATATTAATAAAGTGTTAACCGCATTAAGTAATGGCGATGATGAACTACTAGCAAATAGCATAGGCAATAGTTTAGAAGATGTTTCAATGACTCTTTTAGATGATATTAAAACCATAAAAGAAGAAATGAAGCAACTAGGTCTTAAAATTGTTATGATGTCTGGATCTGGTTCAAGCGTTTTTGCTATGTCTACAAATAAAAAAGAGATAAAAAAAGCTTATTATTATTTCATTAAAAAATATCCTGACAACGAAATTGAATTTACATCAGTATTAAAAAAATAATATCCAAATTTTAATGTCAAAGGAGAAAAACAATGAACAATTTAAACGCTATAATTCTAGCTGCTGGTTATGGCTCTAGAATGCACGCTATTGATAAATCTTATAATAAAGTTTGCTATCCAATATTAGGTAAACCAATGGTTAAATATGTTGTGGATGCAATCAAAATTTTACAACCTAACAAAATCATAGCGGTTGTAGGTAGCGGTAAAGAAATATCAACTCAAATATTATCTAATGATTGTATTATTACGACTCAAGAAACAATTGATGGCACTTTAAGTGCAGTTAAAACTACTGAAGAATTATTAAAAAATATTAAAGGTGATACCATAATTGCTTATGGAGATGTACCACTTATTAAAAAAGAAACTTTGCTTCAAATGTATGAAAAACATTGCAAAAGTGGTGCAAAATTAACAATTTTAACCTCAATGCTTTTAAATCCTTATGGTTATAATAGAATCATTAGAGATAGTAAAACTCAAAAAGTTTTAAAAATTAATGAAGATAAAGAATCTTCTTCAGATAATTATTCTACTTTTGAAGTTGATGGAGGAATATATATCTTTGATAATGAATCGTTATTTAATTTTATTGACGAAGTAGAAAAAGATTTTAACAATGAATTTTCTTTAATTTCTCTAGCGGAAATTTTTGAAAAACATGATTTAAAAATTGAAACATTTGTTACTTTAGATAACCATGAAATATATTCAATAAATAATCGTATCAATTTAGCGAAAGCTTCTAAAATTTTAAAAAAGAGAATTAACGCTAAATTAATGTTAAAAGGTGTTTCAATTGAAGATCCAAAAACAACTTATATCTGCCCCGATGCAGATATATTACCTGATACAATTATCTCACCTAATACAAGCATATTAGGAAGTTGTAAGATTGGTCATTCAAATCGTATTGGACCAAATGTTTATTTAGAAAATGTAGTAATAGGAAATTATAATCAAATTACTTTTTCTCATATTGTTGATTCTACAATTTCTAACAATTGTAGTATTGGTCCTTTTTCTCGTTTAAGAGGACATTGTATCATAGAAGATGATGTTAAAATTTCTAATTTTGTTGAAATGAAAAATGCTCACGTTAAAAAAGGTAGTAAATGTTATCATTTAAGTTATATTGGAGATAGTGTTGTTGGTGAAAACACTAATATAGGATGTGGAACAATTACCGCTAATTATGATGGATATAATAAGCATCAAACTCTAATTGGAGATAATTGTTTTATTGGTTCTGGCACAATTTTAGTCGCGCCTATCAACGTTGAAAATAATGCTTTCACCGCTGCTGGCAGCACTATAACTAAAAATGTAAGAAACGATGAACTTGCTATTGAAAGAACTAAACAAGTTAATATACCTCATGGCTCTTCTAAAATATTAGCTAAAGCAAAAGCAAAAAATAAATAATAACTAAAATAAAAGTATGATATAATACTTTTGCCATCGCGATAGTGATTTTCGAACCAGGTCAGGATAGGAATATAGCAGCCTTAAGATAACTCGCTATGTGCGATGGTTGTTTATTACTATGATTAAAAACGATGAATATTTTATGTCTTTAGCCATTAAGCAAGCTGAAATTGCTTTAAAAAAAGATGAAGTTCCTATTGGTGCAATAATAGTTAAAGACAATAAAATAATTTCAAAAGGTTACAATGTTCGCGAAAGCAAAAACGATGCATTAGGTCATGCTGAAATAGTTGCTATTAAAAAAGCATGCAAAAAGTTAAATTCCTGGCGGCTTTGTGGTTGTAAAATATATGTTACTATTGAGCCTTGCCTTATGTGTGCTGGAGCAATTGTTCAATCACGTATTGATGAAGTAATATTTGGAAGTTATGATACTAAAGGTGGAGCGTTTGGCTCAAATATAGACATAACAAAAATTAGCAATTTAAATCATTATCCAAAAGTCACCAATGGTGTTTTAAAAGAAAAATGTCAATCTATTATCAAGAATTATTTCAAACAAAAAAGGGAGGTTAAAAAATGTCAAAATCATTAAAAATAATGACTTTTTGCGCAACTTTAACTTTTATTTTGTGTAGTTGTAATTCATATAATACACACTCCTCTTTTTCTTATAGCGATCCTAGCAGTAGTTTTGATAATGTTTTTGTTTTTGATGTTGATTTTTCTAATGATAGTCAATTAAATAATTCCTTAAATGAACAAATTGAAATTGATGATTTATTATCTATTCTTACAACAAATGATTTATATAATAACATCAGCAAAGTAACTTATAAGAATTATAACTTATATGATTATGGTCAAAATGATAATTATGAAACTTTAGAAAGTGTCTATGATGATGGGAATTATTTAATTGATATGACATTAGATATTACTCGCGACAACACTTCTTATACGGCCAGTGGTAATATCTATTTTAAACAAGATAAATATATCTTAAATGAAAATGACGAACTGATTAATGATTCATACACTGTTAATGACGGTCTTTATAGTGTTACACACGATGTTAATAATAGGACACTTTTAAGAAAATTTGATTTTAAGAACGAACTATTTAATAATGAAAATCAATATTATTTAACTAACTATAATCTTGAACAATTATTAAATTTAACAAATACAAATTATTTCTTAGATTATTATCATTCCATCTTAAATCTTAACAGCGAAGCATCACCATCATTAAGTTATCAAAATAATGTTTATACATTAAAACTTTTGTCTACAAAAACTGTAATAAACGATAATCAAGATCAACTAATTAGTAATGAACAAGGTGTTGAAATTAATATTAGTAATGGAGTAATTACAAAGCTTGAATATTTTAATTGTAATTATGGTAGTTTTGTCGATGGAAGTGTTGAAAACAAGTTGTTAAGTGAATATCGAATAATTAATGAATTATCAAACAACTATAATGACAAAAATTAATTAAAATTCTTCTTTTGAAAATATAAAAATACAATATAATTGTATATATGACTATTTTTAAAAGACAAATTAAAGAAAAAGATATTATTCGTTTTGAAGCGGATATTGATTATGGTTTAAATGATGATGAAGTCAAATCAAGACAAGATGATCATTTAACAAATAAAACAAAAAAGATTATTGGAAAATCATATCCTGAAATATTTATTAAAAATTTATGTACTTTTTATAATATCTTGCTATGTATAATTGCTGTTTTGC
Source organism: uncultured Bacilli bacterium (assembly GCA_944358865.1). Classification (GTDB taxonomy): domain Bacteria; phylum Bacillota_I; class Bacilli_A; order RFN20; family CAG-826; genus CAJOOD01. Next base: position 22,051 of record CALVRV010000017.1, read on the forward strand.
TTATATATGGAGAGATGTATTTTTCTTTATTTTTTATTGTCGTGTATCTTGCTAATTTAATTATTGGTTTATATCAAGATATTAAAGCAAGAAAATTGTTAAATAAATTACAACTAATTACTCAAGCTAAAGTATCTGTTTTAAGAAACGGAAAAATAAGTGAAATATATGTTGATGACATTGTTTTAGATGACATTGTAATTTTAAAAGCTTCTAATCAAGTACCTGCTGATGGAGTATTATTAGATTCTACCTTGGGTGTCAATAATTCAATTTTAACTGGAGAATCTCAAACCGTTTATTTAAATAAAGGCGATACAATTTTAAGTGGCTCTTACATCACTTCTGGAAGCGCAAAAGTGAGAATAATTCGAGTTGGTAAAGACAATTACGTTAATCAACTAGAAAAAAATGCTAGAAAAAAGAAAGCTAGTAAAAGTCGTTTAAAAAAGGATTTAGACAATCTTTTTAGAGTTATTGGAACAATAGTGATTACTGTCAGTGTTTTAACTTTTGCATTTCAATGGAATGATTTATTAACTAATTTTAGAAACACTATTGGGCCAATCGCAGGTTCTTTAGTAAGTATGATACCTGCAGGATTATATTTATTATCAAGTGTCACTTTAACTGTTGGTGTTATTAATCTTTATAAAAAAAGAACCATGGTTCAAGATTTTTATGCTTTAGAAATGTTAGCTAGATCAAATTCTTTATGTCTTGATAAGACAGGAACAATTACTGATGGGACCATGAATGTAGTTGATTTAGTGTTAATTGATAACAAATATAAAAAAGAACAAATAGAATTATTGATTGCAAATATAATCGAATCAACAAAAGATGAAAACGCAACAGCAAAAGCTTTAAAAAAAGCCTTCCCTTTTGAAGGAATAGAAACAGCAAATTATGTTTCAAGTTTTAATAGTGATAACAAATATTCTTTTGTTACTTTTAAAAAAGATACTTACGCTTTAGGGGCGATCGATGGAATGAACGCTTCTAATAAGCAAAAAATATCTAGTCTTATTAAAGATTATGCTTCTAGCGGTAAAAGAGTTTTAGTTCTTGCAAAAGCAAAAGAAAGGCAATTAGATGGTACAGTTTTAAAATCTCAAGTAGATGTCATAGCGATAATTGTTTTAGAAGACCACATTAAAGAAGATGCAAAAGAGACAATAAAATGGTTTCAAGATAATGGAGTTAAAGTAAGAGTTATATCTGGTGATGATGCTTTAACAGTTAGCCAAATTGCTAGAAGAGTTGATATTAAAAACGCATCTGATTATATTTCTTTATTAGGATTAAATAACGAAGAAGTTAAAGAGGCTGCTTTAAAATACACTGTTTTTGGAAGAGTTACCCCAGAACAAAAAGAAATTTTAATAGATACATTAAAACAAAATGGTGACACAGTTGCTATGACTGGTGATGGTGTTAACGATATTCTTGCTTTAAGAAAAGCAGATTGTTCTATTGCTATGGCAAATGGTAGTGATGCTGCAAAAAATGTATCTCAATTAGTTATGTTAGATTCTGATTTTTCTTCTTTACCTAGTGTTGTTGCAGAAGGAAGAAGAGTAATAAATAATTTACAAAGAACATGCTCTTTATTTTTAGTTAAAACAATGTTTGCTATGTTTTTATCTATTGTATATTTAATTTTAGGGTTCTTTATTAAAGACGTACAATATCCTTTCCTTACTAACCATTTATATTTATGGGAATTTACAGTTATTGGATTAGGATCATTTTTTGTTGCTTTAGAACCAAACAAAGAATTATTAAAAGGCAATTTTATAACCAATATTTTAAAAGGCGCAATACCAGGTGCGGTTATGATGCTTTTAAGTGTTGGGATAATGGAATTATTAAAATACTTCCAATTAAATCACATTGTTTATACAGGAGTGTTTAATGATGAAATATATTTAACGATGTGCTTTTTAATATTTTCGATTTTACCTTTAGCGAACTTATATCGTGTCTGTACACCATTTTCAAAATATCGATTAATTGTATTTTTATCTATGCTGGGATTAAATATTTTAGGACTATCTTTTGGCGCTTTATTAGAATATACAATTGGATTTACTAGTTTATTTGGTGTATCTTTTAAATCATTAATTGCATTAAATTATATTGAAGTAATTGTTATTATTGTTGCACTTATCTCGGTCTATTTAATTGTGACTGAAATAATAAATCTACTTATAAACAATCGTAAGGAGAAAAAAGAAAATGCTTAAAATATCCGATAAAGTTTTAAACGCATTAAAAGAAAATAAACCTGTTGTTGCTTTAGAAACAACAATAATTTCGCATGGTATGCCTTATCCTGAAAATATTAATACTGCTTTAGCAGTAGAAAAAGTTATCGAAGATAATGGTGCGATACCTGCAACAATTGGAATTATTGATGGTGTTGCAATTATAGGAATGAATCATGAAGAAATTAAACAATTTGGTTTAAGAAAAGATATCAAAAAAGTATCTAGAAGAGATTTATCATACGTTTATAGCAATCATCTTTGGGGTGCAACAACTGTCGCAGCAACAATGATTTTAGCTAAACAAGCCGGAATAGAAGTTTTTGTTACAGGTGGTATTGGAGGAGTTCATCGTCACGCTCAAGAGACATTTGATATTTCTGCTGATCTAGAAGAATTAGCGAAAACTGATGTCACAGTCGTATGTGCTGGATGCAAATCTATTTTAGATTTAAATTTAACAATGGAATATTTAGAAACTAAAGGTGTTCCTGTTTTTGGCTTTAAAACTCATGAACTACCAGCTTTTTATACATCTAAATCCGGTATATATTTAGAATATAGTTTAGATGATTATTCACAAGCGGCAAGAGTAATTAAAGAACAAAGAGACAACAATATTTCTAACGGTATTTTAATAACTAATCCTATTTTAAAAGAAGATGAAATGGATCCACAATTAATTGAAAGTATTATTCAAAAAGCTATTGTTAAGGCCAATTCTTTATCGATTAAAGGAAAAGACATTACCCCATTTCTTTTAAAAAACATTGTTGAAATGACAAATGGTGAGTCATTAAAAGCAAACATTGCTTTAATATTAAATAACGCTAAAGTTGGTGCGAATATTGCAAAAGAATATGCTAAAATAAAATAAAAGGATAAGAAAATGAAAACGGAATATCGTCTAGCATTTGTATTAAAACAATTAATGTCTGAAAACAAATCTTTAGATGATATTTCAGTAACCCTTTTAACTAAAAAATGTCATGTTAATCGACAAACATTTTATTATCATTTTCATGATATTTATGATTTGTTGACATTAGTGTTTTTAAATGAAGAAATCCCTCATATCAAAGAAGTAAATAACATTGATGAATTAGTGGAAACTATATTTGCTTATTATAAAAATAACGCTAATTTTTTAGATGGTGTATTACAAAGTGCTGGTAAAGAATTACTATCAGAATTTTTGTTTAATAATTGTTTTCATACTATATTAAGAATTGTTAATACTTATCCTGAAAGTAAAAAAATAATACCTTCTGATCGTAAAGCTATCGCTAGATTTTATGCTTCTGGTTATAGCAATTGTATTACTTTTTATTTATCGAATATTAAAAGAAAAACCATTGATGGTTTAAAAGCGCAATTCTTGGCAAATTCTAAAAATTTGTTGCAAAACTCAATCGAAAATATTATTAATGCGAGGAAAATAAATGCTAAATAATTTCATTTTTAATTTGCCGACAAAAATATATTTTGGTAAAGATTCTCATTTACAAATAGGACAAATTATTAAAGAATATGGCTTTAAAAATGTTTTAGTCTTATATGGAATGAACCATGTAAAAAGAAGCGGATTATTAGATTTAGTTTTAGGCTTGCTTAAAAAAGAAAATATCAATTATGTAACTTTTGGTAATATAAGAACTAACCCCACTATTGAAAATGTAAACGAAGGCTTAAAATTAGCCAAAGAAAATAATATTGATTTTATATTGCCTATAGGCGGAGGATCAGTTATTGATTGCGGTAAATTAATATCCACCGCCTATTTTTATAATGGCAATCCATTTGATATTTCTTTAGGAAAATTTAAACCTATTAAACGTATACCACTAGGTGTGATTTTAACTGTCGTTGGATCAGGAAGTGAAATGTCTAATTCTTGTGTTGTTCAAGACGATAATTTAGGAATAAAATCTGGATATAGTTCTGAATTAAACAAGCCAATATTTGCCATTTGTAATCCAGAATTGACTTATACTGTATCTAAAAAACAAACTAGCATTGGTATTGTTGATACTTTAATGCATACTTTAGAAAGATATTTTTCTTATTCTATTAGTGATGTTGAACCTTCTGATTATTTTGCTATTTCATTAATTAAAAACGTTGTTGATTGTTCATATAAAATTTTTGATTGTTTAGATGATTATAATTTAAGAAGTTCCTTAATGATGATGTCTAGTTTTTCTCATAATTGTGTTACATCAATTGGAAAAGATTATGTTATGCCTGTTCATAAATTAGAGCATGTTATAAGCGCTTTATATCCAAATGTTAGTCATGGAGAAGGATTATCTATTTTATTTCTTGCCTGGGCTAAATATTATTATATCTATGATATTGAAAAATTTGCTTTATTAGGAGAAAAAATATTCCATCTTACTTTTAAAAGTAAATATGAAAATGCTAAAATGTGTGTAATTGCTTTTGAGCAATATTTTAAATGGTTAGGAATGCCAACTACATTTACTGATTTAAATTTAGATATTGATATAAAATTATTGCTAGATAAATTAAGAGAAAGTGGTATACGTAAGATTGACCATAAGAATAAATATCTTGATGAAAATGTAGCAAGAATTATATATAAAATGTCAATCTAGAGGAGGAAATTATGAAAAAAGAAGATATAAGTGCCTTAATAGTTTATGTACTAATTATTGCACTGGCAATCGTATTTGGTGTGGTTATTTTACAAAATAGAACAGCGCCATCATCTATGGCTACTGTACCATATGCTTTCTTTATTGTTGGAGCAATATTAGTAGGTGTCGTATTTAATTCTATTATGTATGAAGTTGCTCATATTATCGGTGCTAAAATTGGCCGTTATGATATTTTAAAAGTTAATATCTTAGGTTTTTGTTTTTATAAAACAGAAGATAATAAATTCAAATTTAGATTTCAAAGTTTTGATGGATTAACTGGTGAAACTAAAATATTACCAAAAAAAGATGCAAAAAAAGAACCTAATCCAAAACCATATTTATTATTTGGGACTGTATTTTTTGTTATTGAATTAGCTATTTGTGTAACGCTTTTTGTTTTGTTTAATTTAGAAACAAATCCTGTTTTAGCCGACATTGGTTATTTCTTATTAGTTGTCATGTTTATTGGTGGGATGATATTTATTTATAATGTTATTCCATTTAAATTAGATTCCACTACTGATGGCTATCGTTTAACATTAGTCAGTAATCCAAAAAACAAAGTAGCGTTTAATGAACTTTTACGTGTTGAACACGAACTTAGTTTAGGTAATAAAGATGTTGAGATTAAAACATTTGATACGATTACAAACTTTACTGCAGATTTAAATCTAAACAAGGTATATATTTTGTTAGAAAAAGAAGATTATGATAATGCTTTAGTGTTGATTAATCAAATTCTTGCAAATAAAAACGATATATCTGGGAAAGTTTATATTCGCGCTTTAGCGCAAAAAGTTTATATTTATTTTATGACACTTCCTTTAGATGAAGCATCTAAATTATTAGATGAAGAAGTTCCAGTTGAATATAGAAGAGAAATTTCTAAAGATGATTATATGGTTTCTTCTCGTGCTTATATACTTCTTGCAGGTTTGATTGATAAATCAAAATCAGAATGTATTTTAACTATTAATAATATTCAAAAAGCTTTTAAAAGAACTCAACAATCAAGACGTGGAATTGAAATAAAATTATTTAATAAAGCCTTAGATAAAGTAATCGAAGCTCATCCTGATTGGAATTTTGATCAATATCATCTAAAAGAATTAGATGAAAGTGATAAAAAGAAATAATTAAAGACTTAAGTTAAATTTTTGCATATTTTAAGCAAATATTTGTAATAAAAATAGTGTATGTTATAATATATACATGATTTTAAAGTTTGCTTGTCAAAATTTCTATTCTATTAACAAAGGATTTGAACTTAATTTTAACTGCAACGGAATAGAAGATGATATCTTATACAATGGTTATTTTAATTATAAAGAATTTAAACTACTTAATTTAATTGGATTATTTGGTTCTTTAGGCACTAATAAAAAGGATATCTTTAACAGTGTTAAAATTTTACAATTATCTACTTTATCACCATTAAATGAAAGTGATATTCTTTTTAAAAATTATTATTTTCATAAAAATGATAAACCATCTTCTTTTATGATTGAGTTTATTCATAATGATATTCGTTATAAATATACATTAAAAATAAATGATAATAACACTGTTAATTTTGAGGAACTATATTACGCACCTAATGGTAGAAGTTCACTTTTATTTAAAAGAGATAAAGACGAATTATTTATCCATCCAAGGCTTTTTTCTAGTAAAGAAAAATCTAAGATAATTAATAATTTAGATCCTTATAAAACAATTGTTTTTATTTGTGGGAACCAACAAATTAAATATATTAAAAATGTTTATGATTATTTTAAAAACGAGATGCTTTTTGTTAGTGATTTTAAATTAGATGGTGAACAATTTATTTATACTTTACTAAAAGACGACAATTATAAATCGTTTATTATATCTTTATTAAAATGTTTTGAAATTGAAGTTGAAGATATCAAATTATCTGAATATGATAACCATGTTTTAATTGGATATAAAGCATTTAATGATATTGTATATATTGAATTTAATAAACAATCTGATGATGTGTCTAATTTTATTTTTCTTATGTCAAATATTTATCTAGCTATAAAAGATGGTAAATTCTTAATTTGCGATGAAATTGATAATATTGACAACACTACATTTAAAACTTTATTAAAACTAATTTTAGATGATAAGATCAATATTTATCATAGTCAATTAATGTTTATTACATCTTCTAGCAAAATATTAAGTGAACCATTTTTAAAACGAGACGCGATATATTTAATTGAATCTGATAAATTATTCAAAGATTGTAATATTTACTGTTTAAGCCAATCTTTTAGTGTCCGAAAATATGAAAATATTGAAAATGGGTATTTAAGTGGAAGATATATTAAACCAAGAGAAATTGACCTTAATAATTTGATTATTAATAACAACAAAAAACACGAATAATTTGATGGGTACCCAGTTTCCTAGACATTAAATGTTTGTTAACTGGATTATATCATAAGACTAACATGGATGCTTCCCT
>CALVRV010000018.1 GCA_944358865.1 uncultured Bacilli bacterium
CAAGTTTGAATTCCCATGAATATTTCATAAAAAAGTACCCCTTTCCTAATGTCTAGGATTTGGGGTACCTCTCAATTGCTAGGGATTTTTTTATGTTTAATTTTAGTGTTTATTGTGTTATAAATTTTACATGAAAATATTATTAGTAAATGATGATGGATATCAAGCATTAGGCTTAAAATTATTAAAAGAAAAATTATTAAAATATGGTGATGTTTATGTTGTCGCACCATATAAACATATGTCTGGGAAAAGTGTATCTTTAACTATTTATGAACCTTTTAAAGTACATAAAATTGATGATAAATTTTACGCGATAGAAGGTAATCCTGCTGATTGTGTTAGTTTTGGTTTAACATCTTTAGGAATACAATTTGATTTAGTTTGTTCTGGTATAAATAATGGGATGAATGTCACCTATGATATCCTACATAGCGGCACGATTGGCGCGTGTATTGAAGCTTTAATGTATAAAACAAGGGCTATTGCTTTTTCTATGGAAGGCAATATGGAAATTATGATTAATTATGTTGATATGGCTTTAGAATATGTTTTAAATAACAATTTACTTTCTTTGGATTATTTTGTTTCTATTAATTTTCCATATGGTGATAAAGTTAATGGCATTGTTTTTTCTAGATGTGGTTATCGCAATGATAAAAGATATTTTGTTTATGATGATAAAAATGATGTTTATGTTCCACATCGTATCATTGTTGATGATAATAAAGATGAAAACGCTGATGTAAATTTAATTAGGAATGGTTATATTTCTATTACTCCTTTAAGTAAATCTTTTTATGATGAAAATTTATATTTAAAATTAAAACTAGATAAAAAATTATAAGCATATTAAAAGATAAATTTTACTTTTACTATTATAATAATATTGGGGTAAAAAATATGGAAAATAGAAAAGTAGTTATTATAGGCGATGGAATGGTTGGCTCATCAATCGCTTTTAGTTTATTAGAAGATGATTCTATTAATGAACTTATCATTATCGATGTCAATAAAAATAAAGCCGAAGGTGATATTTTAGATTTAAGTCACGGTTTAAGTTTTGTCACTCCAAAAAAATTAAAAGCTGGTGATTATAGCGATGTAAAAGACGCTCATATAGTTATAATTACAGCTGGAGTAGCGCAAAAAGAAGGGGAAACAAGACTTCAACTTTTAACTAAAAATGTTAAAATATGCGATTCTATTTGTGAACAAATGATACCTTATTTAGATAAGGACGCTATTGTTTTAGTTGTTTCAAATCCAGTTGATATTTTAACTTACTTTATTTATAAAAAACTTAGTATTCCTTCAAATCGTGTCATTGGAAGTGGAACTGTTTTAGATACTGCAAGATTAAAATCTGTTATCGCTAATCATGTTGATGTTGATCCAAGAAACGTACATACATATATTTTAGGCGAACATGGTGATAGTGAAGTACCAATTTATTCTTTAACAACAATTGGAGGAATTTCTATTAATAATTATTGTAAACAATGTAATCGATGCAAAAATCATAATCTAGAATTAGATAAATTATTTAATTCTGTCAAAGGTGCTGCGTATGAAATAATAAATAAAAAAGGCGCTACATATTATGGTGTTGCGCTTGCCGTGCGTCACATTGTAAGAGCAATATTAAATAATACCCATTCGATTTTAAGTGTTTCTACTTATATTAAAAATGACTTCGATAACCAAATTAAGGACATTTATTTTTCTTTACCTTGTGTTTTAACAAGCAAAGGTGTAGATAGAATTTTAAGACCTAATTATTCAATAGAAGAAATAAATAAATTGATTGCTTCCGCTAATGTTATTAAAAAAGAAATAGAATCATTAAAATAAGAATATGAAGAAAAATAAATTTAAATTATCTCGTAATGAAATTATTTTAATATCTATTTTTCTTTTCTTTTTAGTATGGTTAATTATCTTATTAATTTTACGTAATTATAGTGAAATTTGTGAAAGTTATGTTAGAAATTATTCTAATCCAATTGTCAGTTTTATAACATCAATAACAAGTTATATTCATTTCTCTTTAACCGAGATTTGCATACTTTTTGCTATAATTGTATGTATTTCTTCACTTGTTTTATTTATTGTTTTTATGATAAAAAAACACTTTCGTATAGCCATACATATTATTAGTAGTGTTTTCGTTTTTGTTTTAGGTGTATCAACATGTTATGTCTCATTAAGTGGTCTTAATTATAATCGCGCGCCAATAAATTTGAAATTATATGAAGAAGAAGTCGACTCTTCATCATATAATGGCATAGTAAAATATTTTATTGATGATTTTAATTATTGTAGTTCAACTTTAGAATACCTTGATAATGGTATGGTTAAAATGCCTTATACATTAGATCAATTAAACAATATCATGATTAATGAATATAAAAAACTTGATAGTAATAATTATTTTGCTACTTATACAGGAAAAGGAAAACCATTAATTTCTTCTTATATTTTTAGTCAACTTCATATAACTGGTATGTCATTTTCTTTGCTTGGAGAAGCAAATATTAATATGCTTAATTCTAATCATGATTATCCATTTACTCTTGCTCACGAACTAGCGCATCAAAAAGGAGTTATGCGTGAAGAAGATGCAAATTTAACTGCCTTATATATTTGTCTTACTAGCGATTTACCTTATCTAAGATATTCTGCATATATGCGAAGTATTGGTTCTTTATTAGATTTATTAAATTATACAAATATCAAAGATAATTATAAAAATGTCTATGAAACAATTAATAAAAACATCCTAACAGATATGCAAGTTTCTAGCCAATATATGGCAAGTTTTAATCTAATTGGTGAAGTTGGTGCCTTCTTTAATAACATTTATTTGACTCTTTTTGGTAATGGTGGAATTAATGCATATGATGATGTACCCATCATTGTTGATACTGGAGAAAAAGACGAAAATGGAAATATTATTTATGATATTGAATTTTCTCCTTATCAAAAACTATATTTTGAATTATATTATAATGGTTAATATATGAAATTAGTTACTTTACCTTTAGCAAAACTTATCATTAAATATATTGCTCGTCATGATAAAAAACGCGATCAAAAATTAAAATCAATCGCGGATATTAATCCTAATTATTTATTTGATATTAATTATTTTAAAGACGATAAAAAAAGTCACCTTTTTGATTTTTATAAATCTAATGATGAAAATGGTATGACAATTATTGATATTCATGGTGGTGGATATGTTTATTCTTATAAAGAAAATAATTTTTATATAAATGATTTTTTTGCAAAAAATGGATTTAACATTATTAATACAAACTACACATTGTTTGATGGAAGCATTAATATTAAAGACACAATTAAAGAGATGGCAAGATTAATAAATTATTTACATGATAATAATGATAAATTTAATATTGATTTTAATAATTTAATCATCAAAGGAGATTCTGCAGGAGGACATATTGCTTTACTTTTAGCCTTAGCTATAACTAATAAAAATATTGCTGATTATTATGATTTAGAATTACCCAAAAATATCAAAATCAATAAAATAATCCTTAATTCGCCAGTTTATGATTATGAAATGCTATATAATTTAGCTAAAAAATTCATGAATAAAAAAACATTAAATTATTTTTTTGGGCCTAAAGTTGATTTAAATTTTATTAATGAAAACAATCCTTCTTATTTAATTAGGAATAATTTAGTTAAGGTTAATTTTAATATTTTTGTCTCCACTAGTTATAATGATTTTTTAAATTCTCACTCTTTAAAATTAAAGTCAGAATGCTTTGATAAAGTTTATTTAGATTTTACTTTTTCTAAAGACAAATCAATAAACCATATCCATAATATTATTAATATGTCAAGCAAAGAAGGAATGCTTACTAATAATAAAATTATTAATTTTTTAACTTCTACTAGTGTCAATAAATAACTAATTTGGTATAATAAAAACGATGGAAAAAGAAAAAAATTTGCAAAACATAATTAAAGTAATAAAAGGTATCGCACCTGAATGTTGTGATGATTTTTCTAAATTAAACGAAAATACTAGATTAGATGATCATCTTCATTTTGATTCAATGAACTATGTCATGCTTGCAACATCATTAGAAGAACAATTTGATTTAGTATTAAAAAAAGAAGAAGTTCTTCAATTACATAAAATTGGTGATATTGTTGCATTGATTGAAAAAACTAATAAATAAGATGCGTTTATTATATAAATTAAAAGATAACGAATTTAAATATAATGGCATAACTAAAACAAGAAAAGCAATTCGAGGAATTGTTATTAATAAAGAAAATAAAATCGCTATTATACATCTTTTTGGTGATGATATTTTTGGCCATCGTGATTATTATGAGACTCCTGGTGGAGGTAAAAAAAGATTTGAAACCAATAAAAAAGCTTTAAAAAGAGAAATTAAAGAAGAATTAGGAGTCACAATTAAAAACATTAAAGCAATAGGAAAAATCATTGATTATTATAACTTAATAAATCAAAAAAATATTTCGTATTATTATTTATGCTACGTTGATCGTTGTAGCGTTGCTAATCTTACAGGATTTGAAAAGAAAATTTTTGAAAACATCTACTGGTACGATATTGATACAATAATTTCATTATATAGCAACATGATAAACGAACCATTAGCAAGACTAGTTAAAAATCGCGAAGAAGGGATTTTTAAATTAGTTAAAATAAAATGGTTTGACAAAAGGCCTTAAAAAAATTATCATAGATAAGCATGGCGGTTGTGGTGAAGTGGTTAACACATCTGGCTGTGAACCAGACATGCGTGAGTTCGATTCTCATCAATCGCCCCATTCTGAAAAGATAGAACCAATGCTAAGCATATGGTTCTTTTTTTAACGTTTTTTATTATTTTTGTAAGCGTAAAAGATTTCCACGCTCGAACTATCGAACGCTTTGAAATACCCTCCTAAACATGGAGGATTTTTTAACGGTTTTTTGCATTCGGATATTTGATCAGCGATTGTAAATAAAAGATGATTTTTCATGGGAAGTTTGCACACCGAACCTTGCATACCCATACACCGTGTATCAGTGCAAACATTAAAAGAAAAAAAGAGTCCTAGTTGGTATAGCTAGAAACTATATCAGGACTCTTTATTTGTTGATGCAGATCCTGCGCTGCGAAATGGGGTCCTTGGTAAATGTTTTCTGCAATATCACGTCACCACAATATTTTTCGTTTTTAATGATTCTTCTGATGGTGGTAGAGGCCCATGGCTCAACACCAAGATAAAGGATGAAAAAGGCCAAGCCTTAATAGACCAGGCGGTAGACATCGTCTTAAATGCTGTCAGTTTGGTTTTCCAAACCTATGTTGAATCGCTCAAGAACAGCGGCAACTTCAATGCGGAGGCGCAGAAGATAGCCTCCAATCTAGCGAAAAGCCTAGTACGGAGGCAGCTGAGTGAGGACGCGAAAAGCTATATCTCCAAGAACTATGGTGATTTGGAGGAATGGATCCGTAACCAAATCGAAGCGTCTATTTACAAACTTAAGAACTAAATCAATCCCTGTGAAAGCCATATTGGCGAGTAGCAGGGATTTTTTATTTTCAAATAAAGAATTAGAAAGTTGTCATATTTGACTAATAGAAAAAATACCCCAAAAAATTCACTTGGCAAAAATGACTACAAAAGTTGTCGTAAATGACTACTTTTTGATATTCATTGTGATAAAATATATGTGACCGATGGAGGGAAGAAAATGACAGCACTTAAAAACAATATTGATCATTATATGAAATTAAAGGGAATCAAAATGTACAGCCACTTGCTACATGCGATCGCTCTTCAATTAGGGATTAAAGGTCAGGCGGCATACGATTTCGCTAGCAGGGAAAAGGCGAACTTTTCAAAAACTCTAAAAGGCGAAAGGCCTCTTAAATACGAGTACATTATCCCATTAGAGAAGATCTTCGGAGTTTCTTTAGCGAGGCTCATAGAGGAGGATTCTTATAAGCTGCCCGTTGAAAAGGAGATGGTGCCTTTCATTAAAGGATTCAGATATTACGCATACGTCGATGATATGGAGCTCTACGAAAAGGAACTGTCCAAGATGCTGAACAAGGAAAACAAATCCATCCTTCATGAAATGGATGAATTTGGGAAAACGTTCATCGACTATGTGGTGGAATACAAAGCCGTCAATGGGGTTAGATTCCTTCACGATTACTATAAATTGAGACTAAGGTTCTGGAACAATCAGTTCGAAACAGAGCCAAAAGGCATATTCTGGGTTCACGAAGGAGGAGTAGAGTTCTGTAGGATGGTGGCCAATATGGGTGACCTCAAACTCTTCAACGACATCTTCGATTCATATTTCATGTTCGCGTCAAACGGATTCTATCTTCCACAGACCCTTTATGCTCAAGACGATTTCTTCGAGATTGTCATGGACCATGATTACCTTTTCAACGATATGTTCGAAATCAAGACATATAAGTATGAATTCGGGCCTTCCGCAAAAAGGAAACAAGGAAGGGATTCGATGTCCTTTATCTCGATCAATCCAATCATAAATGGCTGCCTGAATTATGCCTTGAAGCATTTAGATAAATACAAGAAGCAGGCGATTGAGATCCTCAAATTCGGAATCGAGCACAACGACAGGGTAAAGAGTGGACTTACCTTAAAGCCTGAAGACGTCTATATAGATGAAATAGGTGGTCTTAGAAACATAAGGAGCAATGACGTTTTAGACATTGCCGTTGAAGCCAATGTCAAAGACATTAAAGATAAGGAAATAAACGACTTGATTGAAAAGATGCCAAAATTCAAGCCATTTTGGGAAAGATAGCCATGGGACCTAAATTTTGCATGAACTACGATTCTGGCAATTACGAATGGATCGACGAAGACGGCTATAGTTGGGACCAAGGCGAATACGTCTTCAATTGGGACGACAGCGACTACCAGAGAGAGCGCGACGAAGAAGAAGACGATTGGTAAGCACTTTATCCGGGGCCTCCTTTCTATAAATGACCCTTGCTTGTGTTCTCCTCACATTAAAAGCAGGGGTCGATTTTTATTACGAAGAGGGTGAAAAATAAGTGTTTATCGCGTATTTATTAATTTATAAGGACGACGATCCAAATGAGTTCAGAAGATTTTTATAATTCCGAGGAGCGTCTAGCTCAACTCGAGAAAGCGACCATAGTGCAGGACCTGCGCCATAGCTACGCTTTCATTTTCAGCCAAATCACACAACTATGGGTACTTAATTTTGCAAAAGAAAAGAAGCTCTCATCGAAGTCAGAGGATGCATTAGTTGGCGCCAAAACCCTACATGATCAAAGGGAAATTAGCGACTATATTTTTGAGAACATCGAAGCTGCCGGGAGACAGTATGTGACGTTGTTTCCTTTGGAACTTGCTAACTTATTAAATGTAAATCTAATGAGAAATATTAACTCTCAAGGCTTTTGGATAAGTGAAGATACTAATCAAAACTTAAGAGAGCCAAGAAATATGTTTACAATTAAAGCTAAAAACCTACAATTGCACGTATGTTTTCAGCTTTAAGCGCGGATTTAGCCTATCAGCCTCAAGACCCAGTATATATTGATAATTATATTTTAATGACAGTACTTTTAATAGTTTATCATTAAATGAGGTAGGCATTGAAATAGTAGCAAAAGCTAATGATAGTCTTACAATGGATGATGTTGCTAAATTATTAGAAGATAATGGTTTTGTATTTGCTACTATTACGAATGATAAAAGAGTAGTGATTAAGGAGTATCAAGAACATTCAAATAGTTAAGCCTAACTTGTAAACAAAACAACTACTGTTTAAAATAAACTTAGAAAAATATTTGGAAAAGGAAATATAGGAAATGTCAAAAGACTACAGCACTATGACGCTAACAGAGATGCTAGAAAAAGCCTTTATGGACGCTGGTCTAGGGCCAGTTCCATGGGATGACTCAATGGTGGGTAAAGGTTCAATCTCGTTTACACCAATCAAAACCAAGAAACAAACAAGCAAACTAACCAACAACAAGTAAACGATATTAAACAAACATCGCCATTAAGAGATTTATTAACTGATAAAGATATTGAATTATATGATCGTTCAAAAATGTTGAAAATGAAGTAAATAGGAGCGAAAATAATAATTGCGAAAAAACAAATGAGTTTAGAAGATTACAAGAAGAAAGTAGAAAATTATCTGCTTCAATCAGTCATCAAGAAAGAGTCAACTCGTTTAATGAAACTTTACGAAGAAGAGTTGAAAGAATTTTACAACGACAAATTGGATACTTCTATAGCAGGAACTCTATTACTCCAAGGGTATTAAATAATACTAATAATTTCATTATATATCAAAATGCAGATGGGCAACTATTTCACGATGTTTTTGAAGTTGTTAAAACTTATTTACCAAACGGTGAATTAGTTGACTTGCACGATAACTACAACGACATACCATGCTATTTATCTAGCAATGGCATGAGCGGTTTTGCTATCGAAAAAAATGGTAATCTCGTAAGTGTTTTTAATCTTGATAGCAAAAAAAGATATTTAATGGCAATATCAAACGAAATAAAAAATAATGTAAAGTTGTTTGACTGTTATGTTTCTTCTAAACAAGATTTGCAAGATATGTATCAAGCAAAATTCGGATTTAAGACCGCTTCTTTAATGGATTATAACATGGAATATGACCATGATAATATTGCACAAAATCATGATAATCCAAAAGTAGCTTTTATGGTTAATACTGCTCAAAAAGTAGAAAGTAAACATTTTAATAAAGACCAATATGATGAAGCACAAGCATATCAATTAGCTTTTGTTAAAACGCTAATAACATTCAAACAAATAATACAATAAGAAACATTAAACAAACATCGCCATTAAGAGATTTATTAACAGATAAAGATATTGAATTATATAATCGTTCAAAAATGGTGAAATTTTAACTAAAGAAGAAATATTAAATAGCGATATTGTTAAAAAGCTCTCATCTCAAGTTAGTCATACTGAATTAATTAATAATTCACAAAGTAAAGGTCTAACTTCTATCGACGAAGTTAGAGAAATGTATAAAAACGCTAGTTTAAATGAAAAAAAGAAATTTCAAAGAACATTATGGCGCTAAAATTGCTTCTTTTGTTGCTGTGATTATGTTAAATGGAATAGGTTCATATTTAATTAGTGTAGGTAAGCACATGCAAAGAAAATAATTAAAAATCATGTACAAATTTGTTAAAATAAAAACATGAAAAAGATTGACCCAAAATATTTTATTAATGAAAAAGGTGTTAATTATTTACCATCTATTAATGAAATTCTTGATAAAGATGAACAAATTTTATGGAAAGGAAAACCAAAAAGAAGTTCTTATATTTTAAATTCTTGTTTTAAGTTATTTCCTTTCGCGTTGATATGGCTAGCGTTTGATATTGGCTTTATTATCATGATGGCCAATATTATTGAAAATATTGAATGGTGGTTAATTTTAATATTTGTGATATTTTTTATGTTTCATCTTATTCCTGTCTGGGCTTGGATATCATCTATTGTCACTTCTTTTCGACGATTAAAAATTGAAGAATATGCTTTTACTAATAAAAGAATAATTATTAAAAAAGGTCTTATTGCTGCCGATATTAAAAGTATTAATTATGAAAGTTTAACATCAGTTAATATTCGTATTGGCATTATTGAAAGAATGTGTAAAGTAGGGGATATTTATATTGTTAGTAAAAATGAAAAATATGTTTTAGAAGATATTAGTGACCCTTATTTTATTTATCAAAAATTATCTAAAATCGCTAACGACATAAAAAGCGATATTATTTATCCTAATGCTTATCGTCCAAATGAAAATCCTGGTTTTAAGACCTCTTATAAAAATAAAGACAATATAAAATAATTTATTTAATATTATTCTTATTATTATTTATTTCTAGATTTTGATCTTTTTTCTTATTAATAAAATAAATAAATAAAAACATCGAAATAGTAAATATAACAAATAACGGAATGCCAACACTTAAATCTAATACCATTTTATTAAAGTCATTTGGCCAAATCGATGTATATACTTGATATACATCTTTATTATAAAATATGGCAATTATTGAACCAAAAGTAAGGCCATTGACAAGAAAATACATATTAGTGTGATATTTATTAAATAATAATGTAAATAATTTTGATAAAAAGAAAAATCCAAAGGCAAAACCTAAAATAACGACAAGAAAAAACAAAATCCATATTGGCTGATTAGATAATGTTGAAATAGAAACCGCTTCCATCATTGGTCTAAAAAAGCCAATTGACATTAATAACACTGTTGCACTTAAACCAGGAATAATTTGAGTAAGTGAAATAGCAATACCAACAAAAAATCCGACAATATGAAGCCACCAGGGGAATTGATTAAATAAAGATGATGTATCTATTTCTAATATATTAGCAAATATTGCACTTAAAATAATAGGAATTGCAAAACCAATAATAATTAAACTTATTCTAATTGGAGTCCAGCTTTCTTTTTTAATAATTTGATATACTTCTGGAGTTGCTCCTAACATTAATCCAGCAAAAGAACAAACTAAAATAAATGTATAATCTTCAATAATACTTTGTATAGCAAAAAAACCTAAACAAAAACCAACAATTAATCCAATTAAAATAGGCAATAAAAATAAAACCGCTAATTTAAATTTTTTAAAAACATTGCTAACCGCGTATAAAATAATGTCATAAAGTTTAAATAATATCGCTATTGTTGAGCCACTTATACCAGGCAAAATTACTGCAAGTCCTAATAAAATCCCTACAAAACCGCCTTTAATTGTTGATTTTAGATTTTGTTTAGGGATTATAATTTCTTCTTTTAAGTTGTTGTTTTCCATACGTGTAATTATATAGCAAATCTAAAAAATAACACTATAAAAAATAACTCTATCAATTTATAAATAAAAAAATTAAAATAAATTTGTGAAAAAAATATTTGTAATTTTATCTTTTGTCAGTGCGTTATTATTAGCAAGTTGTAACAATAATAATTTAACATCTAATTCATCTAACAATCCTATAACAAGTAGCAATACTTCTACTACATCAATGAATAATTCAAGCACGACTCAAGAAGAAAAAGATGATTTTTTTACTATTTATTCTTTAGAAATGCATGGTACATATGGAGATAGTAATCTAATTAAATATAACGATTTTGAAATATTAATTGATGGTGGCACTAATTCAGACGCTAGTAGTGTACAAGACATTTTAAATCAACATGTTAATGACGGTATTTTAGAATTATTAGTGGTTTCTCATCCTGACAGCGATCACATTGATGGTTTAGAACATCTTTCAACTTATGAAAGTATAGATAAGATTAATTTAGTTATACAAAATGGTGATACAAGAGGCAATGAAGATTTTACTAACTTGATTAATCAATATTATCCTGATGCGAATATGTTAAATATTTTAGATGTTATTGGAACGGAATATCAAAATATCCAAGTTGATGAATATTTTTCTATTAATTTTTTAAATTATGGAGGTTATTTTTCTAGTGGTGGTAATAAAAATAATAAATCTATTTGCCTAAATATTAATTATAAAAATACGACCTTATTTATGGCAGGAGATTTAGAAGAAGCAGGATGCAATGGTTTTATGCAATTAAATAAAAATCTATTTGATGATAAAGAGAGATACGTCATTTTTAAAATATTACATCATGGTTCTCGTGGCTCAAATATGGATAACTTCTTATCATATTTAGATCCAGATTTTGCTTTTGTTAATGCTGGTATGCATACTAGTAGTCCTAATAACACTCCTAATTTTAATAGCCATCCTTATTTAGATGCGATGGTAAGAGTAGGTAAATACACTAATGATGTATATTATACTGGCATTAATGGTGATTTAACTATTACTTGTGATGGTTATAACGCTACTGCTAAAGGTGTTGGAAGAACTAACGATTATTATTATTCTAATGGAGATGGTACTTATCTTTTGGCAAATAAAGAAGAGGAAAAGGATATTTCATTTTACGCTAGTAAATGGTATATTGAAGCAATAAAATATAAAGGCGCACCAAATTATTTAAATGTTGAGATATAGAAAGGAAATATTATGAAATATTATAAATTAAAAATATCATGGGAAGATGCAAAAAATAAATTGTATCGAACATGTTATATTCCACATGATTTATATCTTGGAGAATTAGGGTATTTATTATGTATATTATTTAAAACTAAATTTGAACATGCTTTTATGTTTACTGATCATGAAAATATTGATTATGTCGATGATTCATTTGATAACGAAGAAGAAATAATTGGTTATAAAGTAGTAAAATATAAAAAAGTAAAGGCAATTACAGCTTTAAAAAAATATCCTAAATTACAATTTATTTATGACTTAGGAGATTATTATTGTTTTGATTTAGATTTAAATGTTAAAGATTATTTTGATTTACCTATTCTTTATCCAATTGTTCTTGTCGATGCAAAAGGGGATGGAATATTTGAAGACAATATTACCGGATTAAGAAATGTTGTTTTAGATGGTTCTAAAGACCCTAATGATTATATTTCTTTTGGAAAATATCTTGGAAAAAATTACAATTTTGATTGCAAATTTGATTATCCATTAATTAATATGGCATTATTATTTGGAAGAGATGAATTTGATGATTGGAATAAAATTGCTAAAGAAAATATAGATGATGATAACAATATCAATTTTGATACCAATCATAAAGTTGATGCTTAATTTTGAAACTTTTTAATTTATTTAATTGTCTAATATAATGAAGAGGAGAAAAAAATGGAAAAGGATAACAAATCTCTTCTTTTTAAAACATGGTTATCAATTGATAAAGATAGTGCTTTTAAATATTTATATAACAAATATAAACCATTATTAATATTTATCGCCTCATCTTATCTTGATAACAACGAAGACATATTAGATGTTCTTCAAAATAGTTATATTGCTCTTTATCAAAATATTAATAATGTCGATAATATCAAGTCTTTTTTAACTACAACTTGTAAAAATTGCGCTTTAAATTTGATAAAGAAAAATAATGTTGTTACTTCTAATTTTGATTTAGAAAATTATCCAAGTAATGATAACATCAAAAGCCATATCGCCTATTTAGAATTAAAAGAAAAGATGAATTCTATATTAGGAGATGATGACGCTAATATTATTATTCAACATCTAATTAACGGCTATAGTTTTAAAAAGATTGCTCAAAATTTAAATGCCAACGAAAAAACAATTAAAACAAGATATTATCGCAGTTTAAAAAAGTTTAATAAGGAGAATAAAAATGAATAAGCAAGAAAAAAAGTTTTTAAAAAAATATCAAAAATCTTTGCAAATCGATGATATTAATATTAAAAATGTTAAAAAAGAAAAACATATTATTAAACCAATTTTATTTTCTTTTTTATCATTAATATTATTATGTGCCATTATTGTTCCTACTATTATTGTCTTAACCAACCCAAATACAAGTCAACTCACTCCTCCTTTACCAACAAGCCAGCCTCCTTTAATTAAACAATTAATAGATATTAAAATCGATAATTTAGATGATGTTTTAACCACATATGAATTAAACGCTAAATACATAAGTGATGGTTTAACAGTGTATAAATATTATAGTGATGGGACGAAAGAATTACTAAATGAAAATGAATATCGAATTGACTCTTCCTCTTTTAATAGTCAAATATCATCTACATACACTATTAATATTTATTTAAATGAAGATAATAATTTTATGACATCATATGATGTTGAAGTTATTGATGCTTATGTCGATGAAATTAAAATTAATAATTATAAAAATATCTTTTATATTGATGAAGATATGCCTTCATGTGATGAAAAATTATCGTTAACTAAAATATTATCTAATGGTGATTCTTTATCTGTTAAAGATGTTGAATATGATATTGATTATTCTAAAGTTGATGTTAATAAATTAGGTAAATATCCAGTCGATATCAATTTTAAAACAAACAATACTTATAAAGCTTCTTACCAAGTTGAAATTGTTCAACCTTTAGATAATAGTCTATATAATTTTATGGGCAATTATTATACTGCGGGGGAATATGTAAATTCAGCACATCCACCTTTAATTTTAGCGATGCGAATCGATCAATTTAATCAATGTACACCAATATATTCAGAATTATTATTATCTGGCCAATTATATGTTTATCAAGATGAAAATAATATAATTAGGGTAACAGATTCAAAAGGCAATAAAGAAATGATTTATGACCCAATCAATCAATGCTTTGATTCGCCTGGCACAATTCCTAGTGAACCTCATTTTATCATGTATAAAATTGATGAAAATAATGATTTTTATATCACTGTTGATGATGAAAATTTTGACGAAATTTATATTGCAAAAGATGGTAAATTAGATGATAACACTTATAGCCATCTTATATCTTTATATCATGAAATATATCTTGATAAAGATAAAACTATCCCATTAACAAAAGATTATGTTTTTAGCAGTAATACTTTGCTTTATGTTGGCTTAACTCAAGGTGAAGATTTAAGCCACATCTTAAATGGCCCTTATTATGATCCAAACAATAATAAAGTAATAATTGTTATTAGAGATAATATGATTAATGTTGGATTTAATGGAGAACTAAATGAATCAGATTTTATACCTTATATAGCTAAATATAATAATAATGGCAATATAGATATTTATTTTGCCTATGATTATTTTATATATGATGTTAATAATAAATTAATTAAACCAATAAGTAATTATGGTGAATATTATCAAGACGGTTATCAATATTTAAAAGTTGATAATCAAAATCAAGCTATTGTAAGTTTAGGTGGACAATTATCTGTTGTAATAAATAAAGGTGATATATTAAAACCTTATGTTGTTGATAGTGAAAATATCCTTTATTTTGAATTTGTTAATTACGATAATTCCCCAATTTATGAAGATTGTAATATTGATACAACAAATCATAAAAAATATTATTTATTAGATATTAGAGGTAGATTTGGTCAATTAGATGATTATTTAACTATTCAAGGAATGTGGGAAAGTGGAAAATTAGATAATCCTAATAATCTTATTTCAAGTTATTATCTTGCTTATTATAAAGATTACCAACTATATGATATTGGCTGGACAAGATTTTATGATTATGATGTTATTAATGATCGAGTTATATTAATGGTTGAATTTGATAATAGCCAAACACAATATGTATCATATTCATATAAGAGCAAAGATATGATTTATAATGATGTTGCTTATAAATTAAATGAGCAATTATTTATCGATTTAAATGATGTTTTAGGCACATATCAAAATCAAGATGGTGAATTAGGATATATATATGAAAATGGCAATTTTGGAGACCATCATTTAACAACAAATGGATGTGCGATAAACATGATTGAATTAACACCATCAATTATTGATAAAGATAATCATATTTATAAATTTAGATATAATTATCAAAATTTAAATGATGAATTAGAAATTCATAATATCGAGATAACTTTAAATAAAGATAATGTTTTCTCATTTAATTATGAAGGCAATAATTATATTAAGATAAGTGATGAAATTATTCATGACCATAATTTAATTAGAAAATAACTTGAATAATTTTAAAAACAATCTATTATTTTTCCCATGCAAGAAAATAATAATGTAATTAAAAAATATAATATTAGTCATATCTTAACTTATTTATATTTTGCTTTGATTGGTTCAGCATACATATATTATTTTATTTATTTTCTTATTAATTACATCATTGATAAAAACGATAATAATTTAACTAATTTTCCTATTTTTAATCAAAACTTTAATTCTAACCGTACTTTATTATTTGCTATTATATGCGTTGGATTAATATTTGTTTTAGTCGCCATATTATATGGATGTTATTTATTAAGGTGTAAAGAAAAAGGCAATAGTGAAAATTATCCTAAAATTTCAACGATTATTCCTTTGTTTATTTTAAGTTTACAGCTTTGTATTAATTATGGCTTATATTTAGAAAATGATTATTTTAAAGTTGGATTTTCACTTGCTCTTATTGGACTTATTTTAACTTTTATGACATTATTTATGAATAAAACAAATATTGCACGGGCAATATTTATTACAATTAGCAATATATAAATAATTGTTGCGATATTTTATTTAACAAATTCAAATAATCAATTGCTTATTTTATATAATTCTATTTTAGATGTGTGTAGTGCAAGTTTATTTACTGGTGCTTTAATTATCATTATTATTCCATCTTATTTAGAAGTTAATGTCCACGATTAATATTAAATCAATAAAATGACTAAAATATATTAAAATAAGTTAAAAATAGGATATTTTTTAATAATTTTGGTAGTAAAAAACTACATCAATTCTTATTTTAGTAAAATTTCCACTTGCACTGGAAAAAATACTAACAAATGCAATTTAAAGAAAATAAGGTAATAAAAAACTATTATTTTGTCTATGGTTTAAATTTAAACACAAACAAAAAGCAGCTAGTTAAGGTGAAACATTTAATGTTGTTAAAATTGTTAACAATAATTTTTCACATTTATTCACTTTAATAATCAGATGATAATTATTATATTTTAGATATGAAAAACTTTTCTAACAAACTTAAATCTTTACGTCAAGAAAAAGGTCTTACCCAAGAACAATTAGCAAAACAAATATTTGTTTCACGTACCTTAATTACTAAATATGAAACTGGTAAGGTTGTTCCTAGCAAAGATAATCTAGAAAAAATCGCTGATTATTTTAATGTTGATATATCATTATTATTTAATAATGATGATACTTTAGAAGTAGTCTTAGATAAAAATAAAACCAATAATAATTATAAGTTAATAAATAATGTATTAATTATATTAACAATTGTCTTATTATTAACTTTTGTTGTTATTGCTTTTATTCCATTAATTACATCATTTAAATATGTTTATCCAATTCCACCAGGACAAAATACACCCAATAGAGAATATGTAACATTAAGTATAGTCATGTCCTCATTAAATAATCAAAATCCAATCGGTCTATTAACATTTTTATTCTGTTTAATAAATTCAGGATTAGGATTTACTAATTTATTCATCACTAATAATAAATATCTATTGATATCGCATTATATATTGTTTTTTATTAATCTTATCTTAGTATTTCTTAGTGTTGCTTTTGCAATAAGTTCCTATAATACATTATAAATGAGATAATTTTTTTATTTTTTTCTTTTCTCAAACTCAATAATTTAGTAAAATTAGAACATAATTTTTTTAAGGAGGAAAAAAACATGAAAAAAATCTTATCAGCAGGCTTTTTGCTTTTAACATTAAGTCTTGCTAGTTGCCAACCTAATACGGCATCATCTTCATCAAGTTCTTCATCTTCTTCAAGTAGTAGTAGCAGTAGTAGCACTACAACAACGACAAGTGAAGCCACTATTGATATTGACGAAGTAGTAACATTATTAATGGCTTTACAAGAAGAAAGTGTCAATGGCTATTCGTTTACTTATCGTAAATATCAAGATAACTTTATTGATGGAAGCATATACACAAATACTTTAGAAGAAAGTGCATATCATGTATCTAATCAGGGTTATGAAACTGAGACATCTTTATCTAGCTCATCTACTCCAACTGGATTAGTTTTAGAAAATCCAATCAAAGGTAGAGGTGCGACATATATTTTAGATGATGAATATTATGTCAATGGTTTTCAAGGCTATGAGGATGATAGTCAAGATTATTATCAATTTAACGAAAATAATATTTACACTGATTTAGTAAATATGGGTTTAGAGAATTATTTAATTGTTTTAGCTAATGTTACAAATAGTTTTGGAAACACTAATAGTATTTGGAATACTGAAATAGGATTTACCCATGATGAATTTACTTTTACCATTGATGAAAATAGTAATTTTGTTTGTCGTATTGGTGCGGTTGCCCCTGAAGAAAATGGCTATTCTCATGAAGTAGGGGAAGCTACAGTCACTATTAGTGGTGATAAATCTAATGTTATTTCTATGACTTTTTCAACATTATTATATGATCCAGGATTTTCTAGCGAACCAGATGAACACGCTAATAACTTTACATATAGCAAAATTAGTGATATCTCTTTTAATACAATAGGTGATGATGTTATTACACCATTTGATATTAATGATTTTAGCGAAGATCAAATTGCTAATAAACCAGCTGAAATTGTTGCAAATATCGCTGATGGAGATATTAGTGTTGATAATATCAGAGCCATATTTGCTAATTACCAAGCTTATGTAAAAGGTGTCAGTGCATCTACTGCTCATGGTCGTGTATTAAGTTCAACGGACGCTAATTGGAATGAACTAGGACCCGCTAATGTTGTTCAAACTAAAAACCGTTATTTAGATAACATTTTAATTACTGAAACTACTTTTGATTATGATGATGAAACCTTAGAAAACACCACTAATTATAGTCAATATGTTGCTGGTGAAGACGGTATTGAAATAATGCAAAGAAGTAATGGTGTTTTAAGTGGTATGCTAATGGAAAAACAATATATTTCTTCATTAGAAAATTATTTAAGTGCATCACCATTTAATGATGACTATTCTGCAATAAGTGTCTTTGATTTTATTTCTAGTAATGGATTTACAAGTGTTGATAATGGCTATGGTACAGTAACTGAAGCATCATTAGTAAGCGCAAATAAACAAGGCAATACTATGACAATTAATGTTACCTATAAATCTGTTAGCAGTTGGTCTACTACTGATGCTGAAGTAGAAATAATTATTGTTGATAATTTTATTACAACATTTAATATGGATAACGCTGATGGTAGTTACAATCATTATGTCTTAGCAAATGATCCACTAGTGGCCTTTGATGGGGAACTTATTCCTTTTGAACAAACTCCAATCGAATGGTAAAAAATTAAATTAAATCTAAACAATAAGAGGCTGTTAAGAAATTAAAAACTTAATAGCCTTTTTTAATTGTATGTACTAAAAACAGGACGTACTTCTCATCTTTAGTCACTTAAGCAATCTCAACTATTTTTTGTATAGATAATAGAGTGAAAAGATTATAAAATTATTACATAACTCGTATGAATTATAAAAAAACATCCAATCGGATGTTAGATAGTTTGCAACCAAACTTATGATTCAAATTAATTTTATTTGGACTCGTAATATAATTCTTCGTGTATATATTCGCATATAATGGAGGAAAAATCAATATGGAAAATAAAAAATATTTACTTGGATTAGATGTTGGCACTAATTCTGTTGGCTGGGCATTGACAGATGAAAATTACAAAATAATTAAAAAACAAGGAAAAGCTCTTTGGGGAGTTAGATTATTTGAAGAAGCTAGTGATGCTAGTTCTAGAAGAAGTTATCGATCCAATCGAAGAAGACTACAAAGAAGAAAACAAAGACTTCAATTATTAAAAGAATTATTCGGCGCTGAATTAGATAAAGTTGATAAAACTTTTTTACTTCGATTAGAAGAATCACGTCTTCATAATGAGGATAGAAAAGAAAAATTTACTTATACTTTATTTAATGATATTAATTATTCTGATAAAGATTTTTATAAAGAGAATCCAACTATTTGGCATTTGATTAAGAGCATTATTGAAACAGATCAGAAAGTAGATATAAGAAAAATATACCTAGCTTGCGCATATTTAATTAAATATAGAGGACATTTCTTATATGATGGTGAACTACATCTTTCTGATGCCAGCACAATTAAAGATGCTATAATCAAAATCAATCAACTACTAGTGCCTTTTATTGATGATGAGAATTATCAATTCGCATTTGTTAGTGACGATGAAGCATTAGGCAAGCTCATTAATGCATCTAAAAAAGTTAAAGGGATTAGTGATTTAAAAGAAACAATAAAAGAAATTTTAATTCCAAATGATTCACCTTATTCATCAAGCGAAATAATAAAACAACTTATCTCAGCAATGTCTGGTGGCTCAATAAATTTAAAAAAAACTATTAAAGCTGAAAAAGATTTAAAAACATGTGTTAGTGATTCAGATTTCTTAGATAAAATTGAAGGTTTTAAAGCTGAATATCCAGATTTTGTTGATTTATTTACATGTATCGAATTATGTAAAAATGTTAATGATTTCTTAATACTTAATAAACTTTTAGCAGGCAAAAAATACTTATATGAAGTTATGGTTGAAAGATACAATGAACATCAAAAACAACTTAAAAAATTAAAACAATATATTAATACAAATTGTAAAAATAGAAAAAAAGAGATGTTTGGCTCACCAATTTCTATAACTGGAAAAAATAAAGATAATGCAATTAATAATTATTCAAAATATATCGGTTCTGCAACTATTAAAGGAGAATTGACAAGTTTTTCTACTTGTAGCAGAGATGATTTTTATAAATTTGTGAAAGAGTTTTTCGGGCTAAGTAAAATAACCAAAAGCGAAGATATAAATGACCCATATTTAAAAGAAATATATATTTTAATGTCTGAAAAGAAGTTCCTTTTAAGACAAAATTCTTCAGATAATGGTGTTTTCCCTATGCAATTAAACAAAGCCATGATTGAAGTAATTTTATCTAAACAAGAAAAATATTATGAATTTTTAAAACATAGCGATGAATATGGAACAACTAAAGACAAAATTGTCTCTCTTTTAACATTTAAAATACCTTATTATGTTGGTCCTTTATATGCAGGAAACGATAAAGAAAAAGGAAAATTTGCATGGGTTAAAGTATATTCTAATGAAAAAATATATCCATGGAATTTTGAAAAAGTTGTTGATACCGATAGCAGTGCAGAAGAATTTATCAAAAGAATGCAAAACAAGTGTACATATTTAAAAGATTGTTATTGCTTACCAAAAGAATCAATACTTTATAGCGAATATATGGTATTGAGTGAATTAAATAATTCTACAGTCAATGGCAAACATATAGATCATGAGACAAAAGCACAATTAATTAATGATTTATATAGTAATAAAAAGAAAATTACTAAAAAAGATTTACAAAATTGGTTTAAAGCAAAATTTGGAGAAAAAAATGTTGAAATATCAACAGAAAATGGTAAAGAAATTAGTTATCAAGCATCATTAGGATCTTTATATGATTTTAACCAAATATTTGGCATAGATTTTGTTAAAAACAACCGCGATTTAATTGAAAATATTATATCTGATATTACTTTATTTGAAGATAAATCAATATTAAAAAGAAGATTAATAAACAAATATAAATTAAGTGGAGATAAAATAGAAAAAATACTTAAATTATCTTACAAAGGATGGGGTAGATTATCTAAAAAATTCCTATCAGAGTTTGATGCAGTAGATGAAAATGGAGAATTAATGAATACATCCATTATTAAAATCATGCGTGAAACGAATCTTAATCTCCAAGAAATTATTAATTTGGAAAAATATCATTATCAGTCTAGAATTACCGAATATAATAAACAAATATATGGAGTAAAAGAATATAATATTGATTCAATTAAAGAAAGCATTGATGAAAGTTATACTTCGCCATTAATGAAAAGAGCGTTAATACAATCTTTTAGCGTTATTTTAGAATTAGAAAAAATTATTAAACATCCTATCAATGAATTTTATATTGAATGTGCTAGAACACATGACGAAGAAAAATCTAAAAATCCTGATAAATCTCGTTATGAATCAGTAACCAAGTTAATTGAGGAGGCAATCAAACTAGAAAAACAAGATAAAGATTATTTAAAAAATCTTAAATCAAATCTAGATAATCTTTACAATAAAGATAATAGATGTTTAAGAAGCGATAAAATTTATCTTTATTTTAGTCAATTAGGTCGTTGCCTATATACTGGTAAAAAAATATCTTTTGACGATGTTATAAGTGCAAATAGTAATTGTGATATTGATCATATTTATCCAAGATCGCTTGTTAAAGATGATAGCTTAAGAAACAATAGAGTATTAGTTTTTTCTGATGATAACAGAAACAAAACTGATAAATACCCTTATGATTATCCAAACGCCATTCCAGGTTATAATCCGTTTGCTTATTTTAAATATCTAAAGGATATTGGCTTTATTAATGAAACGAAATATACAAGACTAACTCGTAGAGAAGAACTAAGCGAAGAAGAATTACAAGATTTCATCAATCGTCAATTAGTTACTACCAATCAATCAACAAAAGCCTTAAAAGATATTCTTGGAGAATGCAGGCCTGACGCTACAATTGTTTTCTCTAAGGCGGAAAACGTCTCATCATTAAGACAAAAATTTGATTTAGTAAAATGTAGAGACGCGAATAATTATCATCACGCTCACGATGCATATTTAAATATTGTTGTTGGTAGAACCTTATACAATTATTTTAACAAAGGACGTTTTAGCGGTTTAATTGCAAAATTAAAGGCAGAGAAAAAAGCTACTGGTGTAGATAAAATATTAGCAAATAAATTTAAAGATTCTATAGGCCAAATTAAACACACTCTATACGATAGATTTGATATCATGGTTACCACACGAGCGTACAATGATAACCAATTATTTTCTAAAGAATCAATTACACCCGCAAAAGATGTAGAAGATGATGCATTACCACTTAAAAAAGGATTAGATATTAAAAAATATGGCGGATATTCTGATTTAAAATTTGGTTCCTATATGTTAGTTGAATCAAAAGACAAAAAAGGAAATCAAATAGTAACAATTGAAGCGATTCCAACGATGTATCGTAATTTTGGTAACGAAGAATTGAATAAATATTTTACTGAAAAAAGAAATTTGATAGAACCTAAAATTTTAATAAAATCTTTGAAAGTAAATACTATAATTAAAACTAAGAACAGCAAATTCTGTATTACTGGAAAGACAAATGAATCATTTTTAATTAAAAATATTTCTGAAGCTAATTATTCTTATGATGAATTAAAACTTATAAAACTGAATGAAAAGGCCTACAATAAACTCTGTTTAGATAAGAAAATTTCTAAAAACCAACCCGTTGATTCATTTTTAAAAAACGATGATGAATATGTGATTTCCAAGGCAAAAAATGAGAAAAATAAAGAAATTAGAATTACAAAAGATGATGCCTTAAAATTGTTTATGATATATGCTTCAAAAATTAATTCTAAGATTTATAGTGATTATTCTAATTTAGTAACAATTTCTAAGAAAATTAAAGCATTTGTAGAAGGTAACGATTATGCTAATTTATCGTTAGCAGAGTTAATAATTTGTAACCATGAATTAAATTATTTATTTACTTGTGATAGGGTTGCATCGGATTTAAGAACATTAAATCTTCCTGCTAATGGTGGAATTTTAACAATTAACAAAAACATCTCGAACCTACATTGTGCAATAATTGCTGAATCTGTCACAGGTTTTTATAGTAAAGTTCTTTGGAAAGGCAAATAACTTTACATGGGATTTAGAGTAGTAACTATTAAAAGCAGATGCAAATTAGAGTTTTCTTTAAATTATTTAGTGTGTCGAAATGAAACAGAGACTAAAATTTTATTAGATGAAATATCTACTTTGATTATTGCATCAACTGAAATATCAATTACGACTGCTCTTATCTCTGCTTTAATGTCAAGGAATATCAATGTAATATTTTGTGATCATACATATACGCCACAAAGTCAATTGATTCCTATATTTGGTACGACTGATTCATATAAAAAAATTAAAGCACAAGTTAATTGGAATGAAATTACTAAAAATGGGATTTGGAAAAAAATTGTTCAAAGAAAAATATTAAATCAAGCTAGAAATCTAAAAAACATTAATGAGCAATCTTATGCAATGCTTTTAGAATACGCTAATAATGTGGAATCAGGCGATAAAACAAATAGAGAAGGGCATGCTGCTAAAGTTTATTTTAATAGTTTATTTGGGACTAATTTTTCAAGAAATCAAGAAAATGATATTAATAAATTTTTAGATTATGGTTATTCAATTATATTAAGTGCTATAAGTCGTGATATTAAATCATTTGGATATTTGACAGAACTTGGAATTCACCATATTGGTGAAAATAATCCTGTAAATCTTGCGTGTGATTTTATGGAACCTTTAAGACCATTAATAGATTTATTGGTAATTAGAAAGATAGTAAATAATGATAATTTTAAAAAAACATTTATTGAAATTTTAAATCGTAAAGTTATTTACTTAAATAGCGAAATGTATTTAGAAAACGCTATACATCAATATGTTAAAAATCTTTTAATGCAATTAAGAAATAACACTTTAGATATTTATTTTATTGAATATGAATTATAGATATATGAGATTACTTTTATTTTTTGATTTACCTGTTGAGAAAAAAGCACAAAGAAGATGCTATGCTAAATTTGTAAAAGATATAAAAGGTCTTGGGTTTTATAGATACCAAAAATCAGTATTTTTAAAACTTTGTCTTGATCAAAGAATAGCAGACTCAACGATTGAAAAAGTCAAAAAAATATCGCCTAAGGATGGCTCAATTGCCATTATTACAATAACAGAAAAACAATTTGGTGATATCAATGTCATTATTGGTGAAAATAAAACCGAAGTTTTAAATAGCGATGAAAGAAATATTATATTATGAGACTAAGATTTAAAAATATAGACTATGATTTTTTAATAGGGAATGGGGAAGTTTATAATATAAAAATTGAAAATCCACATTATTTATATTCTTTTATAAAAGATATTAAGGATATGAATGAGGATGCTATATTTTTATATGATGGTGATCTACTAGACTTAAATAAATACATTGTTTATTTAGAAAATATCTTACAATTAGATATTAATAGTAAAAAGCAAATTACTTCTTTATATAATCAAATTGAAAAAAATGAGATTAACGATAACTATCGTCAACAACTGTCAGACATTAATACTTTAATCATAAAATTAATAAACGAGATAACGTTAAATTCAAATATTAAATTAAATTATGATGACGCTTTAGATTTTAAAACATTGTTTTCATCAATAAATTTAAAATATTACCAAGATAGTCAAAATTTTATAGATGATTTCATTAATTTCATTAAAATATTAAAAGAAATTGGTAAAGTTGCAGTCGTTATAACCATCAATTTATATGACTTTTTAACATCAGAAGATATACAAAAATTGGTTGAAGAATTAAAATATCTCCATCTTAGTATAATAAATATTGGAAATAATAAGTCTGGAACAACAAAAAACATAATAATTGACCAAGATTTATGCCAGTTAACCTAAAAATATTTTTAAAAATTCATAAAAATGTTATAATTTCTATGTAATATAAATCTTTCAAACTATGTTTGAAGCTACCCGATAAGAGCTACAAAACTACTAAAAACCCTAAAATATTTGAGGTTTGGTAGTAATGTAATTCTTATCAGCGCTACAACACTAAAGAAGGATTAAAACCACTAATATAAGTTTGGTAGTAATGTAATTCTTATCAGCGCTACAACTAATGGTTGTTTGGTGTGGTTGTATTCCTAGTTTGGTAGTAATGTAATTCTTATCAGCGCTACAACATTAAAATAATCATTAGTTTGTAAAGTCAAAGTTTGGTAGTAATGTAATTCTTATCAGCGCTACAACAAACAAATTCAGGCAAAATATCATGATCTCTGTTTGGTAGTAATGTAATTCTTATCAGCGCTACAACTAATAAAGATAAAAAATATACCGATAAGCAAGTTTGGTAGTAATGTAATTCTTATCAGCGCTACAACATCGTGAGAGCGTATGACATGACTGTCGACGTTTGGTAGTAATGTAATTCTTATCAGCGCTACAACATATATTATTAAATGTAAACACTATATTATGTTTGGTAGTAATGTAATTCTTATCAGCGCTACAACACTTTTTATTTGCATACTGGCAAACATACGGTTTGGTAGTAATGTAATTCTTATCAGCGCTACAAC
>CALVRV010000019.1 GCA_944358865.1 uncultured Bacilli bacterium
GGCAATGTTGGATAATTACTATAACAAACCAAAATAAAAAGGGCTCTACTCACCATCTAGGTTTTCGAACAGCCCCTAAATTAAATAATTAAATAATAATAATAATATTAATCTGGGTGTCTAGTATCACAAAGAGCAAATAAAGCAAGAGTACCTGGGCCAGAATGAGCGCCGATAGTTTGATCAATATAATTTACAATTATTTTTTTAACTTTAGTTTTGCTTTCTATTAATGAAATTAAATAGTCGACATCTTCTTTACAGTCACCATGAGAAATAGCAATCGTTTGATTTTTTAAATCTTTTGCGTGCTTTAATAATTCATTAGCCATTATTTGAATAGATTTTTTTCTTCCAATTACTTTAGCAAAAGGCACTAATTTTCCTTCATCATTAACATGAAGTATTGGTTTAATTCTTAAAGCAGAACCCAAAATAAAACTTGTCTTACTAACTCTTCCACCTCTAAATAAATATTTTAAATCATCAACAGTAAAATAATGAGCTAGATTTAATTTATGATCTTCAATCCATGAAGCGTTTTCTTCTAAAGACATATTGTTTTCTTTATTTAACGCGGCGTAATACACTAATAAGCCTTGTCCAGTTGAGGCAGATAAAGAATCAATTACAATAACTTTTCTTTCTGGATATTTTTTTAAAGCAACATCTCTTGCTACACACGCTGAACTATAAGTTGTTGATAAGGCACTAGAAAAAGCAATATATAAAACATCTAGACCTTTTTTTAAAAATTGTTCAAAAAATTCAATAAAACTAGTCTCGTTAATCGCACTAGTTTTAATAATGGCTCCTTGTCTCATTTTGTCATAGAATTTTTTTAAATCTGGTTGGTTATTAATATCAAAACTAATATGTTCTTCACCATTTTCATCAATCCAATACATAGGAATAATGGCAATATCATGTTTTTTAATTTCTTCAATTGGTAGATTGCTACAAGAATCTGAAATTATTTGATAATTAGACATTTTTATCTCTCCTTTATTTTTAATTTGATATCGTTAATCTTGATATCGTTAATTATTTTAAAAATAAAAACTCTTTAATCAATATAATGTTTAATAACTAAAAGTAGAATATTTTTAATTAGTTCCACTAAAAGTGGAATTTTAAAATTATTTAGAATAGAACGAAAATAATTATTATTAATTTACAATTAAAATAATTGTAATATAATTTCATCTATGAAAAAAAATATTTCATCATTTTTTAAAGAATTATTAAAATTAACACTTCTTGGCATTTTTGTTAGTGTCATTGTTGGTTTATATCGTTATGCATCACATTTTGTCATTAACATATCAAATCAATTATTTACAAGTAGTGATATCTACACTAAAACTTTTGCTATTTTGTTAGCGGTTTTTCTTGTTTTTGTTGGCTATGCGGTTATTCGTTTTGAAGGCACTGTTCAAAGCGGAGGTTTAAGCCAATTAAAATTAATGATCAATAATCCTAAGATTAAATTTAGATATTTTTTTGCGATACCATTAATGTTTTTTAATTCTCTTTTATCATTTTTTATCGGCGCGCCATTAGGAAGTGAAGCCCCTAGTGTTTTTATGGGTGGTGCAACTAATTATGGCTTAAATGAAGTTTTTAAAGAACACGAAAAAAAAGATGATGATTATTTAGGTATGGCTCTTGGTTTTTCTTGTGCTTTTAATACACCTATCGCTGGATTTTTTTATGGATTTGAAGAATGTTTAAAAGCTATTAAAATTGTTAACATTTTTAAATTAGCTTATTTAATGTTATTAAGCTATGGACTTTCTTTTATAATTTATCCTGAACCTGTCTTTTATTTTTCAATTTCAAATAATCTAGATTATCAAAAAATATATGTCTTTATCTTTCTTGTTATTATTAATTTTGTTATTGCTTTTATTATTTTATTTTTAGTTCCTAAAATGAAAATATTATTAGATAAGCATTACAATAATTTTTTTGTTAAATATCGATATTTTATAATGGCTTTTATTTCTATCATATTATTATCTTCTTACCCTATTTTATCTGGTAATGGGAATAATTTGATAAATTATGTTTTAGATAAGCCTCTATTATACATAGCAATAATATATCTAATTGTTAGAATTATCTTATTTATTTTAAGCGCTAATTCGATGATGACTGGTGGTTTAGTTTTACCAATTTTAGCTATAGGCGCTTTAAGTGGATATATATCTTTTTATATTTCTGACTTAGTATTTGGAATAGGAAGTGATTATTTAACATTATTTGTTGTTGTTGGAATGACTTCTTTATTTGCTGCCGTTAATAGCGCCCCTCTTACTGGAATATTCTTATCTTTATCATTTTGTAATTATGAAAATATATTAATGGTATTATTAGCAAGTTTTGTCGTTACTACTATATGTTTTATTTTAATTAAGCTATGCCATTTAGATGATATTACTGATGCTAGATATAAATTATTAAAGACATCTAGAAGAAACTAAATATATACTAATTATATACTAAATATATTATTTATTAATCAATTCAATAATATAATTAGTGTTATTATCATCTATTTGATATGAATCTTTTATTTTTTGAATTAAATATTTTTTTATGTCTTTATCTATAATTTTATTATATTTGAAAAACTCTATTGTAATATCATATTGCTTTGAAAAGGCGTGTTGGAAAAACCATGCAATTGACATTTTTAAATAATAATTATCAGTATTAATATTATTTATTTTTTTCATATAATAATTTAGATTTTCTTCATCAGTGAAATATGTCATAACCATATTAATAGCGAATCTAACTATATAAATATTTTTATTTTTAAAGTACTCATTTATTTTATATTTAAAATCTTCTTTATTTTTTAATATTACTTTATTATTAAATCCATCTACTAATGCCCAAGAATTTAAATATGGTAATAATTTATCTAATTCTTTAATCATTAAAAAATAATCTTTATAGTTTTCTAAAATCATTCGATGCAAAAGAAATTCCTCAAAATATTGATGCTTTTCTTTTATAAAATCAATATATGCACCACTTTTATATATTTCTTTTGCATATTTTCTTAATTTTACAATCCTTACTCCAAGACAAGGATAAGAATTATCTGGAGTTAATTTTTTAATAAATAAAGCATATTTATCATCTTTAAATTTAAAAAGATCAGTTAATATTGCTGTTTTCATAATCTATAAGCGGTTTTAATAAAGAAGCATCATCATATTCAACAACCATCTTGCCATGATATTCAATATTTCTTTGATTAGCATTGCCATTCATTAAAGAAAAAAGCCATAAAAATAAGCCAAAGCTATGCTCGTCCGCGTAACGATAGGCTAAATCTTCATTTTCAAAAAAATAAAAATCTGCCTTTTGATCATTATTGCTATTTGTAATTGAAATATATTCTTCATATTGATAAGAATTATCATCGCTATAATCATAATAAGTAAGAATAAAATCACAATTAGAATATATATCTAAAATTTGTCTAGAAGTATATTCTTTAGTTAAAGCATTATATGGATTACAACTTGTTAATAAGATAGATAATGTAAGCAATGAAGTTATTTTTAAAATTTTCATATCTTATATTTTATCATTAATAACAAGAAAAGATAAATAACAATAATAAGTTCGATTATTTAATATTTTTTTTACTATAAACTGTAAAAACTAATAATTTTTATCAAGTTTTTACGCTTACATTTAAATTACTTACGATAATCAAATAAAAAATAAAAAAGGCATTTGAATACAAAATGCCTCATTTCGCAATTTTGTCTTGCTGTAACGGAGTTAATAACTCAATTTGTAACAGAGTTAATAATTTGGAGTATTTAGCAAAATTTCATCAAAATACTTAAGCGTCGAAAACAAATATCTTTTAGCTATATATTCTTTTCCTCCATTCTTTTTGAATTGTATATAGTCAGTTACATATTTCTTAAATTTATTGATAATGAAAAATGCTTTTTCTTGTAGCTCAAGGTATTCTTTGTCGTTAATATCAGTCTCCTCACCCAAATAACATTCGTTAGATATCACCACAGCTTTACTAAAATCGATGCCGGCCGATGATTCGGTTTTGCGATCTGAAGTTTTAAATTTATAACAAAAAGCATGACGGATGTTTGTTCTTAGTGGAATTGCGAATTTAACGCCATTTATCTCAACGAGTAAAACAACATAAGGTCTACCTAATTTATATTCCATTTCTGGAAATTTGTTATGAGGATAGGCCTTATAAAACTCTTTAGATAATTTTCTTAATTCTACAAGTTTTGCCATAAAGATAATAAAAGCTTGGATAATCCAAGCAAATTCATTTGGGATTTCTTTTTAAGGTCTTACCCTCAGACCATATCTTCGTTTGGGATTTCTTTTTTAGGTCTTACCCTCAGACCATATCTATCAAGAGGTTTCCCTTTTGACACCTATATAGTACAAAATAAAACCCTATTTTTCAATAGGGAATTAAACTTTTGGCACCCTCGAGGCGACTCGAACGCCTGACCCACAACTTAGAAGGCTGTTGCTCTATCCAACTGAGCTACGAGGGTATCCTTTAAATAGTGAACAACATTTGTTGATTTTTTTCAAGATTTTTTTAATAATTTTATAGTTTTTGCCACTTCTTTTTTATATCCCTGATGATAAAAGTGATATATTTTTTGCTAAATTAGTGATGCGTTATTTTTTTATATATCTTTTATTGAAGTTCTAACCAATTTATGGTTACATATAATTAAGAATTCACCCGTGGTAGCTAATGACTACCGCCTAGAGGGAATTCTTTTTTATTATTTTATAGATAGCATCTATATCTTTTGGACACAAATGATAATCTTTAAGAATTTAGTTTAGGAAGTTAAAATTTTATTATTTTTTAACTTCTTAATTTGTTAAATAAGGCTAAAGCGACATCTTTTGGTAATACTTGACTTAATTCTTCTAAACTTGCTTCTTTTAACATGTTCATATCCGGATAAGCATTTAAAATAATTTCTTTTCTTTTATCTCCTAAACCAGGAATATTATCTAATATAGATTTAAACATTGATTTACTTCTTTTTTGTTTATGATACGTAATAGCGAAACGATGTACTTCATCTTGCATTCTTGTTAATAAGAAAAATAATTTTTTATCATTAATTGGATAAACATTACCATCTTTATCAATTAATCCATCAGTTTGGTGCTTATTATTTTTAAATAAACCAAATAAAGGGATATTTAATTGTAATTGATCCAGGACTTTTTGGCCTACTTTAACTTGATTAAGACCACCATCTAATAAAATTAAATCAGCTTTTTTAAGATTATCATTTTTAACTCTTTTATAGTGTCTAGTCATCACTTCTTCCATTGATTTTAAATCATCGCGTGCTTCTTGATGTTCTATTTTAAATTTTCGATACATCTTTTTTTGTGGTTCGCCATTAATAAAGACAACTAAAGCAGAAACAGGATCATAGCCTTGAGTGTGAGAATTATCAAATAATTCAATATGATATGGTGTTTTGATATTTAATAATTGGCCTAAATTTTCTAATAATTTATTTTTATCATCATCTAATCTAGCGCTTAAAAAATATTCATCAAGGTAATTGTCGCTATTAATTTTGGCTTGTTGAACAAGTTCATATAATTTACCTTTTTCAACACTGATAAAATTAGTATCAAAAACATCATTTAAGTTATTTATTACTTCTTCATTATTAATAATCACTTCTTTTGGTAAAGGATAAAGATGATAAAATTGACTAATAATATCAATAAATGTCGCTACTTCGCTTTCAAATATTTCAACAACATAACTTTTTTTATCTAATAAAAGTCCACTTCGATACATTAAACAAGATACACACATATAATTATTTCTCGTTGAATAGGCAAAAATATCTTTATCAATCTTATCAAGAAATTCGACATTTTGTTTTTGATTGATATGATCAATCGCATCTAAAGTTTTTTTATAAGAAAGCGCTAGTTCAAAATTAGTTTTATTTGATGCGTCAAGCATTTTTTCTTTTATCTCGTCATATTTTTTCTTGTTGTCACCATTTAAAAAAGAGCGAATTTGTTCGATAGTTTTATTATATATTTCTGAATCGATATTTTTATTAATACAAGGCGCGAGACACTGACCTAAGTGATAATATAAACAAGCCTCTTTTGGAATATTTTTACATTTCCTTAATGGATATAATTTATTTAATAAATCCACCATCTGATATGCTGCGCTAGAATTAGGAAATGGACCATAATAAATATATTTTTTATCTTTATTATTTCTTTTTATAGTTAAATAAGGATCTTTATCTTTTTTAATAGCGATATATGGATAATGTTTATCATCTTTTAACAAGATATTAAATTTTGGATAATGTGTTTGAATTAAATTCATTTCTAAAATGAAAGCTTCTTTTTCATTTTTACAAATAATAGTTTGAAAATAACTTATTTCTGATACCATTTTTGCAACTTTACCAACTTGTGGTTTTAAAAAATATTGGCTGACTCTTTTATATAAGTCTTTAGCTTTCCCAACATAGATAACTACATCATCTTGATTAAACATTAAATAAACACCTGGCAAGTGTTTTAAATTATCAATTAATGTTTTAATTTTATTTGTCATTTTAAAATAACCTTGGTGACACCATATCCACCATCATATTCATCACCACTTTTATAATTTTTAACAAAATCACAACTATTTAAATAGCCACTAACTGCTTTTCTTAATGCACCAGAACCAAATCCATGAATGATTTTTACTTCTTTTAGCCCTCTAAGACGACAATTATCAAGATATTTTCTTACTTGTTCAAGTGCTTCATCGACATGAAGCCCAATAATATTAATTGATAATCCGACATTAGTTTTAATTAAATTGTCAACATTATAAGATGATTTAATTTTATAATCTTTAGGCGCGTCAATTTTATGTAATTTAGTAACTTCAATTTGAAAAGACATACCGCTACTAGAATTAATAAAGGCTTTATTACCATTAATTCTTAATACCTTACCTTGAATATTTAACGATGGAACACTAACATAATCATTAA
Organism: uncultured Bacilli bacterium; assembly: GCA_944358865.1. Lineage (GTDB taxonomy): Bacteria > Bacillota_I > Bacilli_A > RFN20 > CAG-826 > CAJOOD01. The sequence goes on from CALVRV010000019.1 coordinate 7,086, forward strand.
CATTAATTATTTCATCATAATCATTAATAGAAGTACTTTTAATTAAGTTATTGACTTGATTTTTAGCTTTAATAACATCATGGAGTTTAACATCTTTATTTTTTAAAGAATCCATTATTTCATCAATTTCATCTTTAACTTGTTCGATAATTTGTTCTTTTTGTTTTTCGACATCTTTTAATAAATTTTCTCTTTTTTCTTCTAAAAGTTTTTTTGTTGCGTTTAAAGTTTTTTCTTGTTTTTCTAAATTTTCTTTTTCTTTTAATAGTTCTTGCTTTAAAAGTTCATTTTTTAATGCTTCTTCATGTAATTTATTCATCAATTGATGCACATCCGTGGTTTTAATATTATCTAAATGATTTTTAGCTTCATTTAAAATTTCTTTACTAAGACCATATCTAGATGCAACTTCTAAAGCATAGCTTTGACCAGGAACACCTTGTTTAAAAATATAGGTTGGTTTTAAATTATCTTCATCAAAAAGCATTGAAGCATTAATAACATTTTCACTTGTAAAAGCAAATTCCTTTAAACGAGAAAAATGGCTTGATATCATAGCAAAGCAATTCTTTTTAATTAAATATTTAACAACACTGATAGCTAAAGCTTCACCTTCACTTGGATCAGTTCCAGTACCAAGTTCATCAATTAAAAGCAAATCTTTACTTTTTGTTAATCTTAACATCTCACCAATATTAGAAATATGAGCTGAAAAAGTTGATAAATTATTATCTAAAGATTGTGAATCACCTATATCTAGATAAATATTATTGATATAACAAATATTAGCAATATCTGCACTTATGGCTAGACCACATTTATGCATTAAAACTAAAAGCGCGACAGTTTTTAAAGCGATAGTTTTCCCTCCAGCATTTGGTCCAGAAATAATAATAATTCTTTTATCTTTATCAAAAGAAAAACTATTGGCGACAATTTTATCTTTACTAATTAATGGATGTCTTGCATTTCTTAAAAGCAATTTATCATCTTCATTTTCTGCAATTATTCCATCAATTTCTTGACCATATAAGGCTTTAGCTTGTAAAAAATCACATGTTGCAATAATGTTATTGTTATTAATGATTTCATCTTGTTGAATAACGCATAAATTAGTTAATTGTTTTAAGATTTTTCTTATTTCTTCTGCTTCTTGTAATTTTAAAGAAACAATCTTATTATTTAACGCTAGAACTTCACTTGGTTCTATAAAAGTCGTATATCCAGAACTAGATACATCATATATCGCACCAGAAATCTTATTTTTATATGATGTTTGAATAGGAATAACATAATGACCATCACGAAAAGTAACATTTTCATCACTTAGATATTGTTTATATTTACTTGTTAAAGAAGTAATTAAAGATGTCATTTCTTTTTCAGCTTTTAATAAGTCTTTACGTATTTGATTTAATTCAGGGCTAGCGTTATCGTTAATAGTTTGACTTTTTGAAATGACACGATGTATTTCCTTTTCTAACATTCCTAAATCAATAAAACGTTTTATTAAAGAATGCATTAAAGTAAATTTTTCATCGACATTATGAAAATATTTTAATAATGATTGGCTTGTTAAAATATCTTCACCAATCATATCAAGATCGCGAATTGATAATATTCCTCCCTTTTTTGCGTATTCAATTAAAGTTAAAGCGTTTTCACTAAAAGAAATTGGAAAATTACCTCTTAAAGCAATTATTTTAAAAGTCTCATCTAATAAATTTAAATTATACGACAATTGTTTTTCATCTTGATAAGGTTTAAGTTCGCTAATAAATAGTTTACCTAAAACAGATTTTGCATACTGTTTTATCTTATCTTTTATATCATCAAATTGTAAAACTTCATAAATATTTTGCATAAGATAATATTAGCAATTTTAAATAACATTTTAAAATATAAAATTTTAAATAATGGATATAAAGAAAATATATCACTGCTTATACTTTATTTTGGATAGTGATATAATTTTATCATGGTCGTTTTAAAAATTGATGAAAATATCTTAAATAAAATAAATAAAGATTTTGCTTATTGTAAAAAAATAATTAATGAAGATTATGTTATTTCTTATTTTGATGATGAGAATATTCAAATTAAAATTTATCAAAATAATAAGGGTGAATATAAAGCTGTTTTTAATAAAAAAGATAGTCTAAAAATCGCTAAAAAATATGATAAAAACGCTCTAGAAATTATTATTAAAGATAAACCAAAAAAGTACTGGATTAATACTAATACACAGATAGGAAGCGATGAAGTTGGTGTTGGTGATGTCTTATATCCTTTGATTGTTGTTGCAAGTTATATAAAAAAAGAAGATATTGATTATTTAAAAAAAATAGGTATAGATGATTCTAAAAAATTAAGTGATGATAAAATAAGAAATATTGCACCTTTACTTATTAAAAAATTTAAATTTTGTAAATACACGATTGAAAATGAAAAATTTAATAAATTATTAAAAGAAGGATATAACAATAATTCAATTAAAGCTAAATATCATAATTACGCTTTGTATTTATTAGAAAATAAATATCATACAAATAATTGTTATATTGATCAATTTGTAAGTAAAGAAAGATATTTTAAATATTTAGAAAATGAAAAAGTAGTACTAAATGATATAAATTTTAAAACACAGGGCGAATCATATTATCCAAGTATTGCTTTATCAAGTGTTATTGCAAGATATTATTTATTGTTATATAAGGATAAATTATTTAAAAAATATCATTTAGACTTCCCTTTTGGCGCTAGTAAAAAAGTTGATAATTTTATTAAAGAATTTATTTTGAAATATGGAAAAGATGAGCTAATTAAAATTAGTAAAAATAATTTTAGCAATATTAAAATCTATTTAAGTGATGATAATACTTGATTAAAATAATTAGGAAGCGGAGCTTCAAAAGACATTATTTTTTTAGTTGTAGGATGAATTAATTCTAATTTATAAGCGTGTAATAATTGTCCTTTATCATATAATTTATTTGGATTTTTATTATATAATTTATCACCGACAACAGGATGATTTATATACGATAGATGCACTCTAATTTGATGCGTGCGTCCAGTTTTTAATGCACATTTAATCAAAGTATAATTTTCATATCTATGCAAAATTTTAATCTTAGTGTAAGCTTCTTTTCCTAATTTAGTTACTGACATTTTTAAAGGGCTATTTTTATCTCTTCCAATTGGAATATCTATAATTGCTTCATCTTCTAAGATATTTCCTTCTACAAGAGCAATGTATTCTCTTTTCATCGTATGATCTTTTAATTGATCTTGTAAAAACAAATGAGCTTTATTATTTTTAGCAATACATAATAATCCTGAAGTATCTTTATCGATACGATGAACAATTCCAAGACGATATTCACCATTAATATCGCTTAATTTATCATCAAAAACATATTTTAAGCCATTAACTAAAGTATCTTGATGATGTCCGATACTAGGATGCACTACTAAACCCTGAGGTTTATTAATTATGACAATATCTTCATCTTCATAAACAATATCAATTTTAATATCGCTATTAGGGATAAAATCTTGTTTTTCTTCTTCAATTTGATAAGAAATAATGTCATTTAATTTTAATTTATAAGAAGAAGTTACATTTTTATTATTTACTAAGATATGTTTAGATTTAATTAAGGATTGTATTTTATTTCTTGAAATAGATAAAAAACTAGATAAAAACATATCTAGTCTTTTATTTACATCTGTTTCTTTAACTATATAGTTATTCATTTTTATTGTCTTTTTTAGTATTATCGATAACTACATCTTCTTTATTATTTTCATTTATTGTATTTTTAATTTCATCTTGTTCAGCTTTATTATTAGTAGTTGTTAAAGATATTTTTTCTTGTTGTAATTTTTTTTGCTTATTTGCTTTAAATTCTTCAACAAAAAGCCAAATAATAAGCATGATAGTTCCAATAACTAAACAAGAATCAGCAATATTAAATCTAGCAAAACCTGGATCATTACCAAAAAAACCAATCCAGTCAACAACAACGTGTTGGTTTATAGTGCTTGGAGTTTGGCCAGTATAAAAAGCGCGATCAATAAGATTTCCAAAACAACCACTTAACATAAGCATACCGCTTGCTAAACCTACACCATGAATTTTTTTACGATAATAAATCATACATCCAGCGATAATAATAAAGCCAATAATCGAAATAGAAATAAAAAAGATTGTATTAGCTAAATCATCACCAAAATTTAATCCAAACGCCATGCCGTTATTTTCAACATAATGAATGCTTAAAAAATTTGGAATTAATTCAATTTCATCACCAACATTCATAAAATTTTTAATTAATTGCTTAGTAGTAATATCAATTACAAACATTAATAAAAATAACCAAGCAAAGCTTTTCCAAAGCCATTTAAAAAATTTTTGACATAATTCACCTAATAAAGAAAATATTGCACTTATTGACATACTTATTTACCTAATACCTTCTTACAACGTTGACATAATACAGTGCCATCTACATCTACATATGGCTCATCAGTGTAATTCCAACAACGTAGACACTTCTTACCATCGTGATGTTTGACTAATATTTGTAAAATATTTAATTTAAGACCTTCATTTAAATTGTTATCTTCTTTAAATGAAGAAACAACAAATAAAATTTCAGCCTCATTTTTAATTTTATCAAATAATTCCTTATAATTACTATCTAAAATTTTAACAACGACGCTTGCTTCTTGACTTGATCCAATAATTTGATTGTTTCTTGCTTGTTCTAAGGCTTTTAAAACTTCGCTTCTTAAATTTAAGAAATTATCGAATTCTTTATCAATATTTTCATTAAATAATTCTTTTTTAGGAAAGTCATATAATTGTGATGATTCTTTACTCTTATATGGCAAATTATCATTAACTTCTTCCATAGTAAAAGGAAGAATTGGAGTTAATAATCTCATTATTTTATCAGTGCATTGATAAATGACACTGATAACGCTTTTTCTTTTAATAGAATCGCCATCACAATATAAAATATCTTTATTAATATCAAGATAAAAGCCACTTAAATCAGTACTTAAAAAAGTCACAATCTCACTAATAGCGTCACTAAAATTATAATTATCATAACTATCAATAACATTATTAATAACTTTATTAAGACGATTTAAAATATATTGATCAACTAAAGAATATTTAACTTCATCTTCTTTATTGTAATCAAAAAGATTACCAAGCATAAATTTAAAGGTGTTACGTATTTTACGATATATTTCACTAACTTGTTTAATTATTGATTCAGAAATACGAACATCTTGTTGATAATCAATTGTCGCGGCCCATAAACGTAAAACATCTGCCCCAAAACTATTAGCGATTTTACTAGGATCAATGCCATTTCCTTTTGATTTAGACATTTTTTCCCAATGTTCATCCATAACAAAACCATGACTAACAACATTTAAATAAGGTGAAACATTATGTGTAGCAACAGAAATAATTAAAGAAGAATTAAACCAACCACGATATTGATCGCTACCCTCTAAATATAAATCACAAGGATATTTTAAGTTGTGTTCTATTAAATTAAAATCCCAAGAAGAGCCAGAATCAAACCAGACATCCATAATATCATTTTCTTTTGTAAAAACATTATTAGGAGAATGAATTTTATCTTGATAACCTTCTGGAAGTAATTCTTTAGCATCTAATTCGTACCAAATATTACTACCATGTTCTTTAATTAAATTAGCAATATGATTAAATACTTCTTTATCTATAATTGGAGTTTTGTCTTCATTATATATGATAGGAATTGGAACACCCCAAGCACGTTGTCTTGAAATACACCAATCCGCGCGATCTTTAATCATATTAATCATTCTTTGTTGACCCCATTTAGGATGCCAATTTACTTTATTTATTTCATTTAATAATTGTTCTCTAATTGGTTCAATTGAGCAAAACCATTGGTCAGTCGCTCTAAATATTAATGGTTTATTTGTTCTCCAATCATGTGGATAGGAGTGAGTAAATTTACTAACTTTTAATAAAGCATCATTTTCTTTTAATATTTTTAATACTTCATCATTAGCGGCTTCATAAAATAAACCTTTTAATCTTTCGCCACAAGAGTCCATCATATATCCTTTGCTATCGACTGGACAATATGGTGCAATTTTATATTTAAGACATACTTGATAGTCTTCCACACCATGACCAGGTGCAGTATGAACAAAACCTGTACCAGCATCATCAGTGACATGATCGCCATTAAGCATTAAAGATTCTCTATCATAAAATGGATGTTTTAAAGTAACATATTCTAATTTGCTACCTTTAATAGTTCTTAATAAATCACATTTATTTAGCCCTAATTCTTCTTTTAAACGATCTTTAAAAGAAAGTAAAAACACTAATTTGCCTTTATCTGTATCAAAAACACCATATTCAAAATTAGGATTTGCACAGACTGCTAAATTAGCAGGTAATGTCCAAGGAGTAGTTGTCCAAATGATTACTTTTTCATCATTATTTAAGATACCTTTTCCATCTTTTACTGAAAAACTAACATAAATAGAATAAGATTCAACATCATGATATTCAATTTCAGCTTCCGCTAGAGCGGATTCACTGCTCCAAGACCAATAAACTGGTTTTAATCCTTTATAAATTAATCCTTTTAAAGCCATATCGGCAAATAAGTTAATTTGTTTTGCTTCATATTCTTTTAATAAAGTCAAATAAGGAGTATCACTTGCTAAAATACCAAGTCTTAACATTTGTTGTTTTTGATTTTCAACTTGTTTTAAAGCGTATTCTTTACATTTATTTCTAAAATCGATAATTGGTGTTGTCTTACGATTAACACCAGATTTAGTCACCATATTTTCAATAGGAAGACCATGCGTATCCCAGCCAAGCACAAATGGAGTGTAAAATCCTTGCATATTTTTATAACGCACGACAAAATCTTTTAAAATACGATTCATCATATGACCACAGTGAATATTTCCATTCGCATATGGAGGACCATCATGAAGAATAAATTGTTTATTTTCTTTACGATTTAAATTCATTTGATCATATAAATGTGAATCGCGCCACTTAATAACTAATTTTGGTTCTTTAATTGCTAAATTGCCGCGCATTTCAAACCCTGTTTTAGGCATTTTTAATGTTTCTTTTAATTCCATTTTTGCACTCCTTAAAAATAAAAAAGCGTCTTCTAAGGACGCTAGATATAACGTGGTACCACCTTAGTTTCAAATATAATTACAAATAAATATTTGACACTTAATTCATAATTAACGCTTACAAACGGATTAACTACTATTATTTCATCAATCATTAACGTAAAGTGATATTCGATTTTAGGCCTTAACTAATAGGCTTACACCATCCCTATCTCGCTTAAGTTAGTCACCTATGAACTTGTCTTTACGTTAAACAATTTTATATAAATAAAATTCATCTTGCAAGAAAAATAAGAAAATAGTTATTGTGTGTTTTTTCTTTTTCTGTAGCGATAAAAATCACATGTATACAAAATAGAAAATAAAATAGTTACAAAAGCTGAAAAAATTAAAGTAAAATCATAAAAACGTACCGTATCGACAAGTTTTAATGTAATATTTGAAAAATCACCATCAGCAGCGACCTTTTGATATTTTAAAAGATCATATCCAATAGGAAAAATATAAGATATACGATAAGTATGATACGCAGTATCAGATGTAAAACAAAGGCCAACGCTATAAATAAAATCTTATCCTTTTAAGAAGTTAGGAAGAATTGAATCATTATCTAAGATATTATCATCTTGATTTTCTTCATCATTTGATTCATTAGTTTCGTTATTTTTAGTATTTGTCATTAAAATATTATTATTAATTTTTTCATTAGGCGCGCTGAAATCAAAATCATTTTCAAAATGAGAAGCGATGACACTTGCCATAATTTCATCATTTAATTGATCGTTGATTGAAATACCAAATTTAATGTCAATATTATTTCCAGCCGCTTCAATAAGGCGATTAACAGTTTCTTGAGCTTGGAATAATGACACTTTAGGACCACAAGTAATCGCTACAATGGCTTTTCTTGCCCCAACAATAGAAGCTTCTAATAAAGGAGATTTAATCGCGTTTTGCGCGGCTTCTTCAGCGCATTTACTACCAGAGCCCATACCAAAACCAATTAAAGCAACACCGCTATTAGTTAATGTCGCGCGAACATCAGCAAAATCTAAATTAATAATGGCTGGTAATAATATTAAATTAACAATAGTTTTTACACTTTGCGCTAAAACATTATCACTTTCACCAAAAGCATCACCAATAGGTGCATCACCAGAAGTAACTAATAAATTATCATTACTAACAACAATAATAGAATCAACGTTAGATTTTAAATTATTTAAACCTTCAACAGAAAAAGCAATTCTTCTTTGCCCTTCAAAAGAAAATGGACGAGTTACAATAGCAACAACTAAAGCCCCAGCTTCTTTTGCAATACGTGCGATAACAGGTGAAGCTCCAGTACCAGTTCCACCACCCATACCAGCGGCAATAAATACCATATTAGCGTCTTTTACAATTTCTTTAATATCATCAGCGCTTGCTTCAGCAGCTTGACGACCAACATCAGGATTACCCCCAGCGCCTAAGCCACCAGTAATATCTTGACCTAAAATAAGTCTATTACTTGCTTTTGAAGTAGATAAAGCTTGTTTATCAGTATTTGCAACATAAAATTCAACATTTTCAATTTGCTCATCAATCATTCGATTAACAGCGTTATTTCCAGCACCACCGACACCGATAACAACTATTTTAACGGCTGGTTCGAAATTGTCTAAATCATAATTTTCCATATATGTAACCTCCTAGAGATTTCTTGATATTTGTGAAATTTTCGGATGGAAATCGTCAAATCCGCCTTGATATTTGTCATGAGCTTTTAATACTCCTAGACAATTAAAGAAACATGGATTTCTCGCCCCTAATGTCTTGGGCATGACGCATATAATCTTTTCACAAGGTATTTTTGGCTCAACATATTTTTTTAAACCTTTTAATAAAGAGCCTCCACCGATAAATACTGCATTTAAATTTTTAAAATTTGGATCATATCCTTTTAATAATTCATTGATAGAAAGATTTAATTTATCAACAAAAATATCCATTTCAGATTTTATAATTTGATTTAAATCATTAACGTAAAAAATTTTACTTCCTTCCTCACTATTTTGTTTATAAACAAATGGTGAAAAAGATAATTTTCTTGTATCATAGCCATATAAAATTTTAAATTTAGAAGCCTCGTTAGCGTTACAATTAAAACTTTCTATTATTTTATCGTCGATATTATCTGAGCCCCAATTAAAAAATGTCGAACCAAATAATTGATTTTTACCAATAAAAGAAACACTTGTCATTCTTGCTCCGACATCAATTAAAAAATAATCATTAGGTACTTCTTCATAATCACTTAAATATTCACACGCACCCTGGCTAGAAACAATGACACGGCTAACATTAATACCAGCACTTCTAACCACATTAATATAACTTTTTACTAATGTTGATGGTAGTGTATGAACCATGGCTGTCATTACAACATCCGCAGATTTTTCACCAATAGGAGGTTTTTTAAAACTACGATCTTGATCTAAAATAAAACAATCAGGAATAATATCCACTAATTCGCAATCGTTAGCGATTTTTTCTTTGTTAATTAAAGAATGCAAATTACGAATGTCAATATTGCCTACTTTTCCTTCTTCGTTTATAACATTTGTAGCTTGTTTTGTTTGAAAAATTTCTAATCCATATGGAGGTAAAACTAAAACAACATCAGAAATATTGACCTTTAATTTAGCGTTAACATCTTCAATATGAGATATTTTTTTAATCTCGTTAATTAAAGTCACTTCATCAACTATTTTCCCATTTGCGATGCATCGAGGAATATTAACATTTAAAGCGTATATAACATAGACTTGTTCATCATAAACATAGCCGACAACAATACGTAATGATTTGCTAGTAATTTCTAATACTGCGACAAGTTTTTTATCCATAGGAATATTTTAAAAGAAATCGATATAATATACAAGATATATTATAAAAATAATAATTATATACTAAATATTTACTAATTTTTTACTAATTAGACTTTGTATTTTATATTCTTTAAATAGAAAAAAAGAGCCTATATGCTCTTTTTTTGGTTAGATAACATCTAACGAATGTAGGAAAGGAATTTTTTATAATTAATTATGGAGGGATAATTAATTTTCACTTGTTAATAAATCTTGACTAGAAGAACTATCTTGACTAGTCGAGGTTGTTTGACTTGTTTCTTCTTGAGCTTTAACATTTGTAATGCTAATTGAAACAGGAACAGCGACTGAAACAGAAAGGCCAAGCATTATAGCAAAAGAAATCGCACATTTTCTAAAGCGATAATATGGTGCCTTGTGGTTAAATTTAACTAATTTGTCTTTTGTCATTTTCTTTTGCTCCTTTCGTTTTATATCATAATTTTTCAATGATTCTTAATTTTGCGCTTTTTGATCTTGGATTTTGTTTTATTTCTTCTTCACTAGCAATAATTGGGTGACGATTAATTAAAGCAAAATCTATCTTTTTATTTGTATCTGGAATATTTAAACGGTTACCGATAATTTTTGTTTTATCATTAAAGATAGTTTTAACAATTTTATCTTCACCGCTATGAAAGGTGATACAGGCTATTCTTCCATGCTTATTTAATAAATCTAAACAATCAATTAAAGCTTTTTTTAAAACATTTAATTCATCATTTACTTCAATACGGATAGCTTGGAAGACTTGTTTGGCCGGATGGCCTTTTTTGCTTAATTGTTTATAAGGAAGACTTTTTTTAATAATATCCACTAATTCAGAAGTGGTATTAATAGGTTTTATTTGTCTTTCTTTAACAATATTTTTAGCAATTTGATAAGAATATTTTTCATCACCATAAATCTTAAATATTGTGTTTAATTTTTCTAATGAATAATTATTGACAACATCATATGCATTTAGACAATTATCTTTATCCATTCTCATATCTAATGGTCCATCAAATCGATAGGAAAATCCTCGATCTGGATTGTCAAATTGGGGTGATGAAACACCTAAATCCATCAATATTCCGTCTACTTTGTCAATGTTTAGGTTACCTAATATTTTTTTAATGTTTTTAAAGTTATCTCTAACTATGGTAACTCTATCAAGATATGGTTTTAAATTTTCTTTTGATTCTTCTATTGCATTATCATCTTGATCTACTGCAATTAATCTACCCTTACCAAGACGTTTAAGTATTTCTTTACTATGTCCGCCTCTTCCTAGTGTTAAGTCGACATAGATGCCATCTTTTTTAATGTCTAACCCATCTATTGTTTCATTTAACAAAACTGGAATGTGGTTATTCATCTATTTCTTTCCTAATTAGGTGTTCAGCAATATCTTCAAAATTTTTATTTGTTTCATCTTCATATTGTTCATAGGCATTTTTATCCCATATTTCAATATGATCGCCAACACCAATCATAATGACATCTTTTCCTATTTTATATTTATTTAATAAATGAGTAGGAATTAAGATGCGATTATGTCCATCTAATTCTAGTTCACAAACACTAGATAGACGTACACGTAAGAAGGCACGGGTTTCTTTTTTATTAAAATCAAGAGTTTCAACTTCTTTAGCTAAAGAGTCAAAAGCATCACTGGTATAAAGCGCTAAAGCCCCTTCAAATCCCTTCATGATGTATAAGATGCCGTTACAGCGTTCTTTAATTTTTTTAGGGATACAGAGGCGACCTTTGTTATCGAGTGTATATTCGTATAAACCGTAAAACATACCACTTTTTTCCACTTTCTACCACTTGTACCTAAATTATAAATACATGAATAAAGTATTTCAATATAAAAAAAGACTTTTTAAAATAAAAAATAAGACAGTGTATAAAATATTTAAAATTATCAACTGCCCTATTATTTTTTTAATTATTCTAAGTCTAAATCTTTTAATTTATCAAAGGGTGAAGATTTTCGTTTTTGATGTTCTTTTTGATATTGATCTTCACTGATAATACGGTAATTATCTTTTTCTATAGTGTCAAATTTTTCTTCTTTTATTGAACTAGGAAGTTCGCTAACAACATAAGAATAAACTAATTGATCAATATCGATATAATTTTCATCTAAATAAATAATATCACCATCTTCATATTGCTTATCTAAAGTAAAGATAATATTTTCGTTAATATTGATTTTATAATCAACTTTATTTAGATGGATATTAGTTAACATTTTAGCGTGCGTTAATATTTTAAGGTTAAGATTAATTAAATCATCGCTAATCTTACAAACATCTACTTTTACATTAACTTTATCTAAAGAAACAAAATTATAACTAGAAATATTAGAAGTATCTAATAAAATATCTTCTTCATATCTTTGAATTTTATTTGTTATTTCATTTAAATAAATTTTCATATTAATTTCTTAATGTTGCATTAAATTTTTTAATTATTGTCTCAATAATTTTTGCTTCTAAAGCGTTAATGGTATCATCTTTTAAAGTTTCTTGTTGGCTTTGATAATATATCTTTAAAGCAATAGATTTATGCATATTATCATTTGAAATATTTTCATAAACATCAAAAACTTTAACATCATAAATTAGACCATGTGAAATTTGCTTTATTGATTTAATAACATCTTCAACTTGAACATCTTTTTTAACAATAAACGCTAAATCTCTTTCCACATATGGGAATTTAGATATTGGTTTCATTTTGTTTGTTGATGTTTTTAATTGATATAATTTATCTAATCGCAATTCTAAAATAAATAATTTTTCTTTATCTTCTAATCCTAATTGTTTTTGATAAGTAGGATGAATTAAACCAAAATAACCTATATTTTTACCTTCGATATTAATAAGTGCACTTTGTAAAGGATGTAATGAATCAATTTTATTATTTTTAATAATATTGTATCTTCCTTTATTTATATTAAATAAAGTCATTAAAGATTCTAATAATCCTTTTAAAGTATAGAAATTAACATCTTTATTAATTAATAAGTCTTGATAATTTCTTTTTCCAGATAAAATAATACCCAAATTAATACCTTGATCATTATTTGTAATAATATTAGATATTTCATATAACATAAAATCTTTATTTTGATGATTAATATTATATAAAGCAGTTTCAATTAAAGAAGGCATAACTGACTTTCTTACATATTGATGAATATCAGTTAATGGATTTAATATTTTATAAGCCTGACCTTGATATAAATAATCAAATTCTTTTATTTGTTTTTCACTAATTAAAGAATAAGTTAAAACATTAATTAAACCTTGATTAGTTAAATAATTTTCTATTTTTTGATTATTTTCTAATTCAATAGAATAATGACCAACACTTTGTTTTAATTTTGGAAGTGATGACTCAATATTATCAAATCCTAAATATCTAATTACTTCTTCACTAATATCCGCGTCACAAGTAACATCTAATCGATATGAAGGGACTTTAATTTGATATATATCATCACCTACAACTTCAAAATGTAATAAAGATAAAACTTCTTTAATTTCTTCATTTGAAAAATTGCTTCCTAAACGCGAATTAATTTTATCTTTACTTGTCGATATAATAATAGGATTATATGTCTCATTAATATAATTAACATTTTCACATCCACTTTCTATACCACATATTTCTTTAATTAAGCTATAGGCATAATTTAAGACAAAATCATATTGGAAATGATTTGTGCCTTTAACAAATCTTTGACTAGATTCACTTGCTAATCCTAAGCGTTGTGAGGTGTGTCTTATACTTGCGTGATGAAATGAAGCCGCTTCAATAACAACATTTTTAGTGTTACTATCTACTTCACATTTTTTTGCGCCCATGACACCACCTAAACACATAACTTCGTCATCATTTGTAATAACAATATCACCATTTATTAATTGATATGTCTTATCATCTAAAGCAACAAAATCACCTTGATAATCATCTTTAACCACTAAAGAATTGCTATTTAATTTATCTTTATCATACATATGAAGGGGTTGGCCAGTCACAAGCATAACAAAATTACCAATATCCACTAAAGCGTCGATACTTCTAATATTAGATGACATCAAATAATTTTTAAGCCAGCGAGGTGAAATATTATTTTTAATTCCATAAATTTCTTTAATTGAAAATTGTTTACATTTATCAGTTAATGAATTAACTTTAAATGTTGATTTATTAAATTTATCGTTAATAATTTTAGGTTCTTTTAGTTCTACTTTAAATAACGCTCCGACTTCTTTAGCCATGTTATAAATAGATAATAAATCTGGTCGATTAGCTAAAATATTAACTTCTAAAATATAATCATCTAAACCATAGTAAGATAAAATATCTTCACTACCAACATCTAAATCATCATTAACTTCTTCAATGCCATTAATTTGAGATTCATTTAAAAACTTTTTATCAACACCAAGTTCTACTAAAGAACAACACATCCCATTTGATTCAACACCACGGATACAAGATTGATTAATCGTTACATCATTTGGTAATTTTGCCCCCACCATAGCGACAATTACTTTTAAATCTTTTCTAGCATTAGGTGCACCACAAACAATTTGTTTGATGCCATATTTATTGCCTAAATCGACTTGTAAAACATGAAGATGATCGCTATCTTTATGATTCTCACAACTAATAATTTTACCAACAACTAAATTTGTTGCTTGACTTAACTTATAGACATTTTCAACTTCTATTCCAGCATATGTTAAACGATCAGCGACATCAAATGGACTGATATTATCTAAATTTACAAATTGTTTTAATAAATTAAATGATAGTTTCATAATTCCTCCTAATTTTTGTTAAATTGTTTTAAAAATTTGATATCGTTTTGATAAAATCGTCTAATATCATCAATTCCATATAATAAAATAGCGATACGTTCAATACCGATTCCAAAAGCAAAACCGCTGTACTTATTAGGATCATAGCCGTTCATTTTTAAAACATTAGGATGAACCATACCACCACCTAAAACTTCGATATATCCACTTCCTTTACACATATTGCAGCCTTTACCATGACAATTAAAACATGAAATATCAACTTCAACACTTGGTTCAGTAAATGGGAAAAACGAAGGTCTTAAACGTATTTTTCTTTCTTGACCAAATAATCTTTTTAAAAACAATTCTAATGTTGCTTTTAAATGTCCTAAATTAATATTTTCATCAATTAAAAGTCCTTCAATTTGTGCGAATTGATGACTGTGTGTCGCATTATCAGCATCTCTTCTATAAGTTTTACCAGGACAAATCATTTTCAATGGTTGACCTTGATATTTTTGCATCATTCGTGCTTGAACAGGAGATGTATGAGTTCTTAATAAAGTATTTTCATCAATATAAAATGAATCTTGCATATCTCGAGCAGGATGATCTTTTGGAATATTTAATAATTCAAAATTATAATGATCAGATTCTACTTCTGGTCCATCCACTACTTCATATCCCATATCGATAAATATTTGTGAGATTTTCTCTTTAACTAAATAAAATGGATTGATATAGTTTTTAGAAAAATCTTCACCAGGTAAAGAAATATCGATACCTTCATTTTTTAATTTTTGTTCTAATTGATAAGAAGTAATACTATTATATTTATCTTCTAAAGCTTGATTAATTTTTTCTTTAATTTCATTTAATTTAGCACCATAAGATTTTTTTTCTTCATTAGGAATATCTTTCATATTTTTATATCCTTCACTAATGAAAGATTTTTTACCAAGATATTGGCTTTTTAAATTAGCAAAATCAGAATTTGAAGCGTTGTTAGGAAAATCAGAAATTGTTTTTAAAGCTTCATTTAATAATTTGTCAAGTTCCATAGACCCTCCCTAAATAAAAAAGGTGTTACAAAGGGCGAATATATCGCGGTACCACCTTATTTTTAATATATATCAATTATTAGTAATATAATATTAATCTTATTTGTAGTTAACGCCTAACTTACGCATTAAAGTTGCTCCAAGGTGAATTCAATAGCGTTTATATAAGATGGTTCCACTATCCATCTCTCCCTATCTATAAAGAGGCTATTTACTACTTCTTTTCATTGCAAAATTTATTTTATATGAAATATAAATAAAAATAAAGACATTATCTAAAAATTACATAAATGTGTTAATTCTTAAACTAAATTCCGTTTTATACCAAAAAGTTGATTTTACTCTGATAAGTTATAATTAAATCTCCTGTAGGTAATAACAAAGG
>CALVRV010000020.1 GCA_944358865.1 uncultured Bacilli bacterium
TTAGAAATAATGATATTAAAAATATTTTAGATGTTGAGTTTTAACACCACAAAATAGGGTTATCGTCTAAAGTCAGGAAATATAAATAAAAATAAAGACATTATCTAAAAATTACATAAATGTTTCAAAAAAAGATGAATGTTAATTATATCTTCCTATAAGGAAAAGCATGAGAATTAACCCATGCCTTTTAATCCTATTTAATTTAATAGAGATGATTTATAACATCATACAGCCATAATATTCACGTTGAATTTCGCTTTTATCCAAATTATAAATAATTAAATCGACTGTATCATCATCATTAAAGGTTACTTCTAAAACATATTCACTATCATCAGATGCTAATTCATAAACATTGCCTTCAAATGATGTAACAACATATTGTGTATTGTCAATTGCACAGTCATACTCGTAGCTGATAAATAATCCATCTTTATCAATAATAAAATGAATATTATAATCAATATCAGTATAACCACCATAATATTCTTCTGGAATTCCAATCACTGTTGCAGCTTCTTCAACATTAATAGTCACTTCATCGCTAAATTCACCATTAACTAAGACAGAAACAGTGACACTTCCAGCACTATTAGCGGTTAAAGTTAGTGTTTTACCATCTAAACTATCACTAGTGGTAACAACTTCAACTTCACCTTCACCAATAGTCCATTGGACTGTTTCAATAGAATCAGTTGTATAATCTGGTAATAATGAAACACTTAATTCGATTGTATCACCAACAGTGTAAGAATCTTCTACTCTAGATATTTCTGCACCTTCAGCAGGCACACTTTGTGTAATAATAACCCACCAATTAGAATTAGAATCAACAGAAGTAATTTCAATTGTTTGATTTGCTACACTAACAGCAACATCTAACGCTAATTCTTCATCATAACTTCTAAAGCAAGCATCTTCATCAAAAGAATAAGAATAGGCGTAAAAACTAATTTCTTCTCTTTCATCAACTGTTAAAAATAATTCAACAGTATCATCGCTAGCTTTAACTAATCTAGCACTAGCGCTTGTTATTTCATTACCTTCCCAGTCACGAGAATAATCAGATGGAGAAAGTAAATCAAATGTTGCACTATCATAATCATAATTGTCAATAGCGACAGGAGTAATTGTAATTGTCACAGAACTTGTCTTAGTATTGTCATGTGTTGATGTAGCGGTAATTGTTACAACACCAGGTTTTCTTGCTTGAAAACTTGGATTGTTATAATCATCATAAACAATTTGACCTAAAGTGTTATCATTTAATGTTAATTCATAACCTTTATATGTTTCATCTCTTGCGTCGACTGTAACAGTTAATTCACTAGTCATATCACATTCCATTTCACTTCTTTGACTAGTTATAGAAATAGAATTAACATCAGGAATTCTTTCTTTTACTTCAATTTGTAAAGTATCAGATATTTCTTTATTTTGATTAGCGGTGACAGTTAAAGTAACACTTCCCGCTTTTAAAGCTTTAAAACTACCATTACTAGCGTCAACAACTTCGACAACTTCTGGGTCAGAGCTAGTAAATGTTACAGTTTTATCAGTTGTATCTAAAGGCAAAATGCTAATTGGAGTTTGGAAAGTATCATCAACATAAACATCTTGATTAAATTCATTAAATGTAACACTTTCCATCAATACATCGCTAGAAGGAGTTTTATATAATCTTAAACCTTGAATAATAGTCCAAACATTTTTACCAATGAATGTAGTATCAAATTCAATACGGACATATCTTTGTAAAGAATCAAAATTATATTCAAATAAAGACATGTTATAAATAGATACGTTACTACGATATTCATCGCTAAAATCATAGGCTAAAGTATATTCATTTCCATCAGTGGATGTATATATTTTTGCACTAATGTAATTAACATTATTAAAATGATCTTCAAAAGGTAGACCATAATAGAAAGATAAACCATCAATTCGATTATCTAAAGTATCAATATCTAAGTATGCTTCTGGATTATTTGCACCACCTTGACCTGGTTCAAAATATAATACTGCTGATTCGCTAGGTCTAACTAATTGTAATAAAGAATTACTTGCGTGAGCGCGAATATCAGTATTACCATTGTCATCTAAGCTAAATTCAACTGGTGATGCACCAGTAACATTATCAATATAAGAAACACTTCCATCAACTAAAGAAATAGTTCTAAATGTAATGTCATTAACAACATCTTCTCTTGTTGGTGTTTTAACACCATTGACAGTAATTTCAATCTTGTTAGAAATAACACCACTTACCTCATCAAGAATGTAAACATTAGCTTTTCCTTCATGTAAGCCGTAAACTTCATATGTTCTTGTTTCACTTGCGTAATCAATTAAAACAACATCTTCGTTTTCACTGACAGGTGTTAACATCATCGTATTAGCTTCAAGAGGTAAATAATCAACTTTTAATAACAATGTCTCATCTAAATCTAATGTTAAAGAGGCATTTTCTTCTAAAGTTTGTAAATTTAAACTTGTAACATGAGTTTCAACCCATGGGTCTTCACCTTTATATTCAGCGTAAGTCCTAACATTTTCACTATTTGGCTCAGGTGGTAAAGCTACATCAGTAAATGTCGTATTACCAATATCATATATTGAACATTCAACATAATTTTGATCATCATCATAATTAACAAAACCAATAATTGAATCAAAACATTGACTCGATTCATTAATTGCGATACAGCAATATTCAATATAACGATCTTCAAATAAGAATAAAGTTTGGTTTAACTCTGCCATTACTGTTTCATCGGTAATGTAATATAAACCAGTATACATGATGTCAGAATATTCAACTTCTTTTAATACTTCTTGCATATACATGATATCAAAATAACTGTTTTCAATTCCTAATGGTGCATCATGATATCCTTTACTTAACCAAGCATCACCATTTCCTTCATCTTCAAAATAAAGATGTGATTCACCTTCATAATCATGATAAAAAGAATAGATTGTTTCACCATACATATAATTATATGTATAGTCATGAACAACGTTATATCCATCATAATTATAAATATAAGTAGGATAGCCATCACCTTCACTAGAAGATGCGATTGAATAAGTTGTAGAGTTAGAATAATCTTTTTCTAAAGCTAAATCCCAAAGCTCTTTAGGGCTTATATCTTGACCTCCTCCCCCTCCAGATGTAGTAGTAGGATCTGGCTCACTAGTGGTTGTAGTTGGGTCAGGATTACTAGTTGTAGTGCTTGCCGTGGTCGTAGTTGTTGTTGTCGTTGTTGTAGGATCAACAACACTTGATGTGCCTTGATTATCACATCCAACAATTGCTAAGGCCATTAATGGCAAAAGAATAAGCATTCTTTTCTTTTGAAACATTATCGTTTCCTCCTTTTTTAAAAAATTATGTTTAAATTTTAGCAAAAAAAGAGAGAAAGTAGTAGTGACTTTTTAAAAAATATAGATTTATTCAAATATATTTTTTAATAAACGATTATTTAAAATAATATAAAACTATCCCTGCTGCGACAGAAACATTTAATGAATCAATATAATCCATTTCAATTTTTAATTTATAATTTGATTGATTAATAATTTCTTTATTGATACCATTTCCTTCATTTCCAAATATTAAAATAAAATTATCTAATTTTGGAAATAAAGATAATGGAATTGACTGACTATCTAATGTGGTTGAAATAATATCTTGATCTTTATTTTTTAAAGATAATAATTGTTTAAAATCTAAACAAGCAATTTCTATTTTATATTGGGCTCCTTTACAGGCACTTAAAGTTTTAAAATTATATATTGATGCGCATTTATTTGATAAAATTACTTGCTTATAGCCAAACGCTAAAGCACTTCTTATTATTGTGCCAACATTACCAGGATCTTGTATATCATCTAAATATATGCATCTATTATCTAATTTTTTAATATCATTAGAAAATGTTTTGCAAATAAAAACATAACCATCACCATTTTTTAATAAAGATATTTTTTGATATACTTCTTCACTTATACGATATATTTTTACACTATCATCCTGACATGAAAAATCATGTATTGTATATATTTCTTTAACTTTATGATTCACTAATGCCATCAATAGATTTTTAAATCCTTCATCAATAAATAATTTTTCTTTATTAATGTTTTTTAATTGTCTAAGTTTGATAAGATGAAGTATTTTATTATTTTTTCTTGAATTAATTATTTCCATCAACGATTCCTCTTTTTAAACGATTATGAATAATTTTATAATTTGGATAATATTTATAAACTATTTGATAAAATGATTTAGAATGATTCATTTGATAATAATGAGCTAGTTCATGAACAATGACACTTTTAAGATACTCAATATCATAATGATACAAAATAGTGTTTAAAGATACAGTATTAGTTTTCTTTGAAAAAGAGCCATATCTAGTTTTCAAATAAGATGTTTTTAATTTTAAATCTTCATTAATATTCATTAAAGATTGATAATATTTTAAATATTGTTTCGCTAATGCATAAAATTTATCATTTAATTTATTTTTTAAATCATCTAGATCATTAAAATAAAGATATGAATCATTTTTAAATTTAATATAGTTAACATTTTTAATATTAATTTTTATTCCTAAAATATAGACATAATCTTCACTTATTAATTGAGGCATAGATGATTTTTTTATTAATTTATCCCCATATTTTAATAATTTATTAATTAAATCATTAGGTAAAATTTTATTAGGTGAAGTAATAATAAATTTATTATTTTTAAAACGAAAAGTAATATTCTTTTTCCCTTTTTTATAGATGATATTAACATCATAAATACTGTCATTAATATTTACTTTGCTTTGATAAGTAGAAATTATTTTCATATTCATTATTTTATTCTTGATATAGTAAAGATACAAATATAAAATATTTGCGGTGGAAAAAATTCTTATCAGTGCGTGTCTTGTTGGTGATAATACCAAATATAATGGAGGTAACAACCTTCACCCTTTAATAGACCAACTATTATTAAAGTATGATTTAATCCCTTTTTGTGGTGAACAACAAGGCGGATTAGGTACACCAAGAAGACCTAGTGAAATTAAAGATGGTAAAGTCATTAATGATCGAGGCAAAGATATGACTAGCCATTATTTAGAAGGCGCAAAAAAGGCACTGGCAATATGTCAATATCTTAATATTCATATCGCAATATTAAAAGAAAATTCCCCAATGTGTGGTGTTAATAATATCTATGATGGGACTTTTACAAATAAAAAAATAGATGGTCAAGGAATATTAACACAATTATTAATTAAAAATAATATAAAAGTCTATAATGAAGATAGTATTGAAGAGTTAATTAAATAACTCTTTTTTATTTAATAAAAACACGAACGCAAAACGCTCATGTTTAATTATTTATAGCGGCAATAAATCTAACACTAGATAAAATAGTTAGCCTTGTATCCATTAAATTTATTTTTATCTTCTGTATTTTTTGATTCGTTAATTTCAAGAGGCATAAATTTTATTTTTGAATTTGCTTTTGTCTTTTCTTCTGCTAACCTTGCAGATACAGTTTTACTAGCTCTAACTCTTCTTTGCATTGTGTTTAATGTTCTTAGACGAGACTTTGTTTTTGCGACGTTTTTCTTCATCTTTTTTATCCTCCTTTTGAATTATTTTATCATATAAACAAATAATATCATTGATAATTTGTAAGTTGTTATCGAAAAATTTATGGAAAATCTTTTTTTCATATAGACCACTTAAATATAAATTATCTATTTTGTTTTTCCAATTTTTAAATTCAAAGGCTTTCTTTTGTATTAAAATATGTGCCGTGTCAACAGTATCACAAACTTGATAGGCAATTAATTCGCTAGTAAAATCATCTAATGATTTTGAGCCAATTTTAATCTCACTTGCAATATTAATAAACATTATGTTTTCCTCATATTTTTTATTGAATTCGCTATACAAATCAATAGTGTTTTTTATTGCTATTTTTTTGTTTTTGCTACGATTATATAACAACACAACAAGTTGTATTGAAGCTGCTAAAAGACCAACAGAAAACACTGCACCAATATTTAGATAGTCTTTTAAATAATTGCTAGAATGATATAGACACATAGATACAATAGTGCCAGCCAAAACAAAAATAAACAAAATTACTGTTAATGAATATGTAATGATTGCAGGAATCATATTTATTATTTCTTTTTTATTCTTCTTCATAATTACTTATATCCAATTTAAATTAGATTGACTAATTTTTTATAAAAAAAGTATGGATTTTTTTACCCATACTTTTAAATAGTGTTAAATATTATCTAAAATTAAGCCATTACAAAGCCATGATGGAAAAAAAGTAGCTGAAAATATTAACAATCATATAAAAACATTAATTAAAATCTCTTATGGATATAGGAATTTTGATCGTTTTAGAAAACGAATGTTAATCATATCTTCCTATAAGAAAAAGCACGAGAATTAACCCATGCTTTTATAACCCCGTTTAATTTAACAGAGTCTAAAAATTATGTAACTTGTAATAATTTAATAATTATTCGTATTTAGATTTTTTTAAATCAGTCAATACTTTATCATTAATAGCGAGAATAATTTCTTCAATAAGTTTAACGCCATTAACAAAATCGTCATAATGTATTAAAGAAACATGACTATGAAAATATCGACAAGGTAATGATAATGTCATATTTATAACACCGTCATTAGATGTGTGAATAGCACCAGAATCTGTTCCACCAGCGCTTAAAATATCATAACAATATTTAATATTATGTTTTTTAGCTAAATTAGAAACAAAGTTTAATAATCCACGATGAGCAATCACACTTCCATCCATAATTGATAAAGCAACACCATTTCCTAATTTTGCATCCATTTTAACGCTGTTGGGGAGGTCATAAGAAAATGTTACATCAATTGCAAAAGCAATGTCTGGTTTTACTTTATTTGATAAAGTTTGTGCGCCTCTTAAACCTACTTCTTCTTGAACAGAAAAAGCATAACAGACGTTGCAATCATGTTTTTTAGATCTAATATCTTTTAAGGCTTTAATTATCATCGCACATCCAATACGATCATCCCAAGCTTTACCAAGAAGAGTCTTATTATCATTCATTACCATAAATTTTTGATAAGGTGTGACACTATCACCGATATTAATACCTAAATCAAGCACCATTTGTTTATTTTCTACTCCTAAATCTAGGTACATATCTTTTAGATCTAATACTTTAGATGCTGCTTCTTTAGACATACCATGTGGAGGTTGAGCCCCAGAAATAGCAAAATATTTTTTATTATCTCTAGTCTTAATAACATACATTTGATTTAAAATTATGTGATTGTACCAACCACCAACATTATGAATGCGAATAAGACCAGAATCTTCAATATTTTTAACAACAAATCCTACTTCATCCATATGAGCGCAAAACATGACTAAAGGTTGATCTTTATTTCCTTTTTGATATGCGATTAATGAACCTAAATTATCAAAAGAAATTTCATCAACATCATCCTTTATTTGCTCTTTAATATAAGCAGCAACTTCATTTTCAAAACCACTTATACCATTAATTTCACTAATATTTTTTAATAATAATTCATCATTTTTATCAATCATGATTCACCTCTAATAATTATTTTCTTGTCTTTGATAGTTAATTTGTAATTTATTATTGTAACTATTGATTATATCTTCTTTTTGAAAATTTAATGTTAAAGATGCGCTAAGAAAAGATTCAAAAGCTTTGATATAATCTTCTTTTTTTAATGTTTTAGAAAAAGTTATAACATCTTGATACACTCTTAAAAATACTAAATTAATATCTTCACTAATTAAGTTATATTCATAAACAAATTTATCAATATTTAAACATAATCCTAATGATAAATAAAAATGTAAGGCATCAACATATTCTTCTAATATAACTTCATTAGGTGAAGGTTTTTTATAAGACCAGAATTTAAATGAACGTGTCTCATTTAAACATTCACCAAGTTCAACAAGCAAGGCTAAAATTCTTTTAATTAAGGTGTCTTGATAAGTTACTTGATGTTTTTCTTGAATAGTCTTATCTAATTTAAATTGTTCTTGAAAAAGTGTTTCTAAATTAATTTCCATAATATTAATGAATCTTTTCTAGATGCCAAATGTCTTTAACATATTGTTCAATAGTGCGGTCACTAGAGAAAAATCCTGAACTAGCGATATTAATTAAAGACATCTTGTTCCATTTTTGACGGTCTTTATATAAATTTGAAATTTTTTCTTGACCTTTTTGATAAGCATCAAAATCTTTTAAGATGAAATAAACATCGTTATGATACATAATTTCATCAAAAATCATTCTAAATTTATCTTGTTTGTAGCCAACCCAAGGTCCATTAAAAAGTGAATCCATAATATTTTTAATGCGGTAATCGCTATTATAGACATCCCAAGGATTATATTGACCACTTGCACTTAAAGCTTCAATTTCTTTATCTTTTAAGCCAAAGATGACACAATTTTCTTCTCCTGCTGCATCTTTAATTTCAATATTTGCACCATCAAGAGTGCCTAAAGTAATCGCACCATTCATCATTAATTTCATATTTGATGTACCACTTGCCTCTTTACCAGCAGTGGAAATTTGTTCAGAAATATCTGCAGCAGGAATAATTAATTCTGCTAAGGTAACACCATAATTTTCAATAAAGACGACTTTCATATATTTTGATATTTCTTCATCATTATTAACAACATTTGCCACAGCTAAAATTAATTCAATAATTTTTTTAGCATAGTCGTAACTAGGTGCAGCTTTTGCACCAAAAATAAATGTATGAGGATAAATTCTAAATGAAGGATCATCTTTCATTCTTTGATATAAATAAATGATGTGGAAGACATTTAAAAGTTGTCTTTTATAAGCATGGAGCCTTTTAATTTGAACATCAAAAATTGAATGTGGATCAACATCAATATTATTATGCTCTTTAATGTATTTGGCTAATTTGACTTTGTTTTCAAATTTAATATCATCTAAATTTTTCAAAACATCTTCATCATCTGCGTATTGTTTAAAATTAGCGATATCATCAAATTTACTAATCCAAGAATTACCAATTTTATCTGAAATAAGTTTTGCTAATTTAGGATTACAATTTACTAACCAACGACGATGAGTAACACCATTAGTTTTGTTATTAAATTTATCAGGCATATACTTATAAAATTCTTTAAATGTTATCGTTTCTAAAATCTTAGTATGTAAGGCTGCGACACCATTAATTGAAAAACAAGTATAAATAGCAAGATTAGTCATATGAATTTGACCGTCTTTAATAATTGACATTGCATATTTAGCAGCGTCATCAAGATGAGCATTATTCATTTCTAAATTAAAACGACGATTAATTTCTTCAATAATCATAAAACATCTTGGAATTAATTGTTGAACGTATTGAATTGGCCATTTTTCTAAAGCTTCAACCATGACAGTGTGATTTGTATAAGCCATAGTTTTTTTAGTCATTTCCCAAGCATCATCCCAACCATAGCCATATTCATCCATCAATAAACGCATCATTTCTGGAATAGCTAAAATAGGATGGGTATCATTTAATTGAACAACATTTTTATCGGCAAAATTAGATAATGTACCATAATGACTAAGATGAGATTTTAAAGCACATTGCATACCAGCAGAGACAAGGAAATATTGTTGTCTTAATCTTAAAATACGTCCATGTTCAGTGCTATCATCAGGATATAGACCATGACACAATTCTTTTAAAGTTAATAAATAATCATCAAAACTTTGATTCTTTGGAAGATTTTCTGGGCTTGGTTCAGCACTCCAAAGTCGTAATGTATCACAGACATGATTTTTATAACCAACAATAGAAACATCATATGGAACCGCTCTTACGCAGACAGGATTAACAGTTCTTAAAGCATATTCTCCATTTGGTTTTAAATAAGTTTCTGGAGTTCCATAAAATTTAACTTCAACTGCGTGTTTTGCTTTTTTAACTTCCCATACATAACCATTACTTAACCATTGATCTGGTAATTCTTTTTGTTTACCATCAACAATTTTTTGTCTAAAGAAACCATAATCATAACGGATACAATTACCATGTCCAGGATAACCAAGTGAAGCAATAGAATCTAAAAAGCAAGCAGCTAAACGGCCTAAACCACCATTACCTAAACCAGCATCAGTTTCCATTTCTTCTAATTCATGAATATTGATATTAAAATCTTTTAAGCCTTCTTTTGCTACTTGATAAATACCCATATTCATCATGTTGTTAATTAATAATCTTCCAATTAAAAATTCCATTGAAAAATATAATAATTGTTTTTTCTTTTTACTAAATATGGCATTATGAGTGCTTCTCCAGTCAAAATTTGCGTAATCACGAACCATTTCTCCTAAAACATCATAACGTTCGATGATTTGACTTTCTTTTACTTCAACACCATATTTTTCAATCATTCTTTCTTGATATTCACGTTTAAAATCTTCTTTAGTTTTAAACATATTCATACCTTCGTATTTCATAATTTATTGTTTCCTTTCTTTATAATATTTTAAATTATTTAATTTTTTTAAATATACATGCACCAAAAGACGCTAATTTGATGGTAAGATGATATGGTTTATTTTCATAGCCATAATCTTCAGTTGTTAAAGGTAGACCATTATAATTATTTCTTCCTGCATAAACATCTTTATCAGAATTAAATATTTCTTCATATGTACCTTTAGTTAACATTGGAATATTGATATATTCATAATAATTAGGAGTCATATTAAAGACAAACACTAATACTTCACCATCATAATTTCTTTCAAAAGCAAATATTGATTGATCAGCGTTATCAACTTCTAACCAATTGTATCTTTGTGGATTATATTCTTCCATATACATGGCTTTTTCATGACGATAAATAAGATTTAAATCTCTTAATAGACGAGAAATAGAATCATGAATTGGGAATGTTTTTAAAATCCATGGTAAAGATTTATTTTCATTCCATTCATCAAATGAACCTAATTCATTACCCATAAAATTAAGTTTTTTACCAGGATGCGCAAATTGATAAGTTAATAAATTTCTTAATTGCGCAAATTTTTCATCATAACTTCCCCAAAGTTTATTTATTAATGTTCCCTTACCATGAACAACTTCATCATGAGAAAATGGAAGCATAAAATTTTCACTATAAAAATATGCCATAGAAAATGTTAGCTTATTATGTTCATATTTTTTATAGATTGGATCTTTAGAATAATATTTTAATGTATCATTCATCCAACCTAAGTCCCATTTATAATCAAAACCTAATCCACCATATTCTAATGGTTTAGTAACACCGCCATAATCAGAACTATCTTCCGCTATCATCATAACAGTATCATGATTAATATGCATTTTACCATTTAAACGTTTGACAAATTCAATTGCACCTTCATTAGGACCATTACTTTTATCGCCATTGTGGAAGATGATATTACTAACTGCATCAACTCGAATTCCATCAAAATGGAAATAATTAACAAAATAATCCATCGCACTAATTAAAAAACTTCTGACAGGGTCTTTGCCTAAATCAAACATTAATGAACCCCAAGGTGATATTCTCCATTCACCACTATATTCATATAGACAAGTACCATCATATTCACTTAAAGCAAAACCATCGTTAGCGAAATGTACAGGAGCAAAATCTAAAATGACACCAATGCCAGCTTGATGCAGACGATCAACAAATGACATTAATTGCATTGGATTACCATAACGTGAATCAACACTATAAAATCCAGTTGCTTGATATCCCCATGAACCATCAAAAGGATATTGAGTAATTGGCATGATTTCAACATGAGTAAAGCCTAATTCTTTTACATAAGGAATAAGATAATCGGCTATTTCTTCATAACTTAAATAACGTCCATCAACCATACCTTTCCAAGAACCTAAATGAATTTCATATATTGATAAAGGTTTATCAAAATTGCGACTACGAGATTTAAGCCAATCATCATCGTGCCACATAAAATTTCTTATATCGAATAGTCTAGAACAAGTACCAGGACGATATTCACTAAAAAAAGCAAAAGGATCAGCTTTATCAACATATTCACCTTTTGCGTTCCTAAAATGAAATTTATAAGATTGATAATTGACTAAATTAGGAATAAAAGTTTCAAATACTCCTGCTTCATCAATTTTATCCATCTTATTTTGTGTAACGTCCCAATTATTAAATTCTCCAATAACAGAAACATCACTAGCCATCGGTGCATATAATCTAAATACGACACCTTTAACTTTTTTTCTTCCTACTTTCTTTTCTAAAAAATGAGCGCCAAAATATTCATATGCATTATGGCATTGTCCCATTAAATAGTCGTATAGTAATCCAAAGGCCATAAAAAATTCCTCCACATATAATATTAGCAAAATAATGTTCGTTTTGTATATGTATTTTACAAAAGTGTGTGAAAAAGATTAATATTTATATTAATAATTGATTATTTAAACAACATTAATTGTAAGAGGTAAACTTTCAGCTTCAATTTGGTTTTTAAATGGGTTATAGATAATTCCTTTAATAGTAAAAGTACCAACTTTTAAAGCTTTAACATTATTATAAATAATTTCAAAAGCTTCATTATCTTCTAAACAAAATAGTTTTAAGTAATTATTATTTGTTTTATCTTGAACATCAAATTGAATTTCAACTGTTTCATTAACATTAATATTTGTCTCTAATAGATTTAAAGTTAGATTGTCACAAGGATTTGTATGCGTTGATCCACAATTAGCCCAGAAGGTATCAACAATATTAGAAACATAGATATTATTTGATGCATCTTTTAATTTAAGTTGAAAACTAATCTTATCATATCCAATTGCAGAATTTTTAATAGCAAAAATTTCACTTGGCATATAATCATCACCAAAGACGTAATGATAATGATTTTTATTATCAAAATACGAATTAATTAATTGAACACCTTCTATACGTTCTAGATAAACATATTCTTCATATTTTTTTGGAGTAACTTCATATTCAAAAGTTAGCATTGAAGGAACAATATCACTTCTTAATTTATTTATTAATAAAATAAAAATATTTTTAATATCATTCTTAATTATTCTTTCTTATCTTTATTTAATATGTCTTTACCCTGAGGTGTTAAATCCATACCAATAGTAAATGGTTTGTCACTATCATCATGATAAGAATTATTACCATCTGTCGTATAATTTAATGAAATATTTGTCTTATTATTAATATTATTATTATTTAAAGATAATTTATCTTTTTTAGATTTATCTATTTCTAAAATAAGCATAGCGGTAAAAATAATAACTAAAGCAATAGATATGCCTAACATCCCATAAGGAGATATAACATATAAAGTTATAGCGCCTACTTTAGAAATACGTCCAATAACTAATCCTTTAACATCTTCAAAAGAAATAACACCATCCCTAACATTATTTGCATCACCTTGTGTCCAAATAATATTGTCCTCATAATCTATTTCTACAATACGATGGCAAATTAATCTTTCATTATTATCAATAAAACTAATTACATCATATACTTTTAAATCTTCTAATGAATCAACAGTTTTAGTAATAATCAAATCATCAACATAATAACGATTATCATGCCCATTTAAAAATTGTTCATTATCTTTATGAACTTCACTCATACTTGGTGAAGCAATAACAGAAAAGCGATAACCAAATATTGGAAAATTATAATTAGTTATTCGATCAATTAACATCCAAGTAATCAAAATAAAAAAAAGTATAATTAAAATACTTACAATTGATTTTAATATTTTAACAAAAATATTACTTTTCTTTTCCATATTTTAATAATACTTCTTTAAAAATGTATAGGATGGAACACTCCACCCTATACATTGAAATAAAATTTTAAATAACTACGGAATTATTCAGAAGTAACAGCAGATAATCCTGCGTCGCTAGAATCATTCCAATAAACAGAAGTGACAGTGTTAGTTACTTCATAGTTATTTCCACCTGACCAGGTGCCATCTTTTAAACACTTAAAGGAATTACCTGTATCAATAGTACCAAACCAGCACCATTCAAATCCTTCTGTAGCTTCAATATTTGGAACCATACGATATTCTTCTACGGATTGCCAATTATTCATTGTACCAACAATATAAGCATAACTATAATCTGTATCTTCAGTTAAAGAAATATCAACTTGATAACCTAGTTCTGCTAGACCAGAAGTGATAAAGTTTTTGCCATTAACAGCGTCATCATCAGCAAGATTTAAAGTTAATGCGACTGGATTATAATCAGCACCGCCAGCGTATTCTGGACTAACTGGAGAAACACCATCAAAATCAGTATCATCACCAATATACATAACGACTGGTTTTGTTACTGTTAATTTGGTTGGATTTAATTCATCATCTTTATCAAGAGTGAAAGTATTCAAATCAACATTACTTGCAAAATGTGTACCAACCTTATAAGAAACAACAGCGCTTCCACTGACATAATTTAAGAATGTAGTTTTAGCTGTGGCGTTATCACCAGTAGGAGTAACATCAATAGTTAAATTAGCAACAACATAATTTTGATTGTATAAAGAATTAGCAACTTTTCTACCTTGAATGTTAAAATTGAAAGTATCAACTCTATCTTCTGGGCTTAATGCTGTATCATCTTTAGTAACTGTTGAAACTTTATATTGAATATCAGCATCAGTTCTAACACCGATGTTAACATTTTGATCAGCAGGTAAAATTTTATACATAGCAAAGGATGTACCAATAGCTGCGATTACACCAATAGCGGCGACACCACTGACAATTAAACTTTTCTTATTCATCTTTGTTATCTCCTTTCCTACGCACCAAGACCTTCATCATAGGTAACTGAAGCATTTAATGTGCCACTGATAGTGCCATCTCCTGCATCTAATGCAGAGACAGGACTACGTTCCAAAGAATAGCGAACATAAATAGTTTTTGCATCACTAAATGAAGCAACATCAAATTCATATGTATATGTAGTTAATGCACTGCCTTCATTAATATCTTCAACTGTACCTGCAAATAAAGTTGCATCTGGTGTAGCTTCTACTACTTCACTTCCACTGCCAGTTGTCCAAGCTTCATCGCTTAATTCAACAACAATAATAGGAGATTCGCTATTATCTGTTAAAGTGAATGTTAAGTTGATAGTGCCTGTTACACCGCTAGATTTTGTTGGAGCGGCTAAAACTAATGTTTGTTCAACGGGAACACCATAAGTTAAGTTTTCAACATCACCTAATGTATAACTTCCTTCCTCTCCCCATTCCACTACTAAACCTTTGTCCAAATTACCAGTTATACTGGCATTAGCATTTTGATAAACAAAGGCTAATGATGTGCCAACTAGAGCAATCGCACCAACTAGTCCGACGCTTAGTAGCGTGATTTTTTTGTTCATTTTACTCTCCTCCATGTGTTTGAACAATGTAAATTATTGTATTTTTTAGGTCGATAAAACCTTTAAAACCAAGACTTGAATTATAATATGTTTTGTTTTATTAAATTAATAATAAGTAGAAAATAAATAGTCATTTAAATATTAGCCTAAGAAAAACATTTTTTTGGTTTAAATAATTATAAATTCATTCCTTTGTTAAAGAATATAAGTTGATTTTAACAAAAAAAAAAAAAACAAAGGGGTAAATTATAAAAGATAGAATTATACTACGAAATTTATTAAAAAATTAATTAATGTTAAGTTCTTCTATTTTATTTATCCTAGCATTTTGATTATATCTAACATAAATAATTTCATCAGGATTAGTGTAATTATCATCATCAAAATAAATAGCTAAATAAGTAATCAACAAACTACCAAGACTAATATTAATATCTAAAGGAGGATGATTTAAAGATGAACCGCCTTGGAAAGAGACAATATTATCATTTACAAATGTCGCAATATTAGTGTATTCATTACTTAAATAATCACGATTTTTATCACTTCCAATATAAATAAAATCATATAGATATTGGAATATATTATTTAAAAATATATTTGCATCTTCATAATCAATATTTGAAGTATGTAACATTTTTTCATTACTATTATATTGATAAAAAGTATATGAATTATATTTTTTATTTTTCACTAATAATTCTTCAATATAATAATCTTGATGGATTTCTTGATAATGATAATAAGTGTCATTTAAATCAATATCTAGATAATATTGGATGTTGTTAATATTATCTTTTCTTTGATAATCAATTATATTGATTATTGTTTCACTATAATCGATATAAAATGAATCAATTATTTTTAACATATCTTCACGAGTAACATCATTAGAATCAATCGTGTTAGATAAATGATCTTGTTTTGTAATTGGTTCAAATAGAGTCATATTTATTGTATAAGAATCACTAATATAAGATTTTAAAAGATAATATTGTTTATACATTATTGCATCATATATTTTGCTATTATCACCGCTACTAGTGACACTTATATAATAATAAGTATTATCTTCTTGAATTGATATATTATAGTCATCGTTTTTATATTTAGTTATTAATTCATCAGCAAGAATTAAAGCTTCTTGATTTAATAATAATTTAAATATTTTTCCATATTCTTCTAATAAATACATTCCTCGATCATAATTAACATATATCGCGGGTAGATTATCAATAAATAATTGATAAAAGTCATTGCTTCTATACATTAATAATGGCGTTTCAAATAAATATACTGGTTGATTAAGATAAAAATAATCTTCTTTATCATAAGATATAGAAATATTATTATCACCATAATCTAAATCCATATCAAAGCGAGTGATGTTATCACAGACATCAGTATTATATGTTGCCATATAAGAAGTAAATTCTTTTAAAGATACTTCACTTAAATTATTACTACAACCACTTAAAAATGGTATACAGCATATAATAGAAAGAAATATAAAATTTAATTTAGAACTTATTTTCATTGTTTTTATTTAAACCTTTTAAAAAGAATAATTTCACATTAAATACCTAACTAGGTACATATTTATTCTATTACAAAATACAAAGATATCAAAATATTTATAAATTTCTGATACAGTTTGTTATTGATAGAAGCAATATAATTTTTATTATTTGCTATTCAATAATAGTCATATTTCTCTAATAATAAGATTGCTCATTACAATGCACTATTAAAATTAGTTAATATCTTTATCGTTAACTTTTCAATATCCACCTTTATCTGGACCTACGTGTTCAATTATTTTTTCTTCCCGTAATTTATTCAAGTTGTGTCTAATACTTCCTTTAGTAACGTTTAAAATAAGCGCTAAATCTTTTCGAGAAATTTTACTATTATTTTTAATTAATTGAAGAATTTCAATTTTAATGTTTTCTGGTTGTTTCATAAAAACCAGTTCTATTAAATTGAATCACCACGTCTATGAAAAAATCAGAAAAAACATATGCCTCTTCGCCATAAATTTTAACCACAGAAGGTACACCATGACCGCTTTCATCAGCAAAATTGCAAGCTCTAAAGATGTCAAATTTCTTTCTTTTTATATAGAGAATTGTTAAAAATAAACTAAATAAAACTCCTTATGACATGGTGTTAAAGAAATTTGGACAAGAATTTCTTGATACCATTGGCATAAGGAGAATTCCTAATAAATTGGTGGTACTAAAACAAATCATCTAACCAATTTATCAAGCAAAGAAGACACATATCAATGTCGTTTATTAATCGTTGCATTGAGTTAATCCATTCAAGTAACGATATCTTTGCTATGTCTAAATTATACATAAAAACCTTAAGATAAAGCAAACTTTGACAAGGTTAATGCAACAATAACTACTTAAAAATTAGAACCAAACGAAAATAATTAATTTGTTGCATTGAATTTGTCATCTAACAAAAAAGGCAAATTTATTTCATGTACTTTTGCTAAAACAGACATAAATTATGTTTATGATTAAATTAATGAATATAATTATTTTTTGTTTAAAATGTTTTCTAATTCCTTTAACTTTTCTAAAATTGTAGAAAATTCTGGCGGTTCTCCGACTATCATTTCTTGCATAGAATTATAATCTTCTTCGAGTTCTTTAATTCTATAATCAGGCGGTACGATTTTTAAATTTCCTTTTAACACATCATTATATTTTGCCCAATTACTATTATAAAATCTTATTTTGAATTTGGTTACTATCGTAAGCAATTCTCTATTGTTTAATATTTCGTCAATATATTTTGATGTATAAATTTGATAAACATCATAATAATGTCTTGAATATCTTCTTGGAATAGACTTATTGCTTGGTCTATTAGCTTCTTGGTGCAAAATAGTTATTTTTTCCAAAAATGTTCTTGCAATTGTTACAGTTCTAACTTTAGTTCCGTTAATATGAAGATTAGAAATCGTACCATCAATATATGGTTTGATCTCTATTATACTACTTGGTGACCAAGCTGCTAATGGTCCAATCTCTAGTCTTACGCATGGCAATATGCCAGCAACCCCAGTGTCATAAATATTAGGATAATATATATTTATTAATTGTTCTTCCTTGATGACTTCTATATTTAAATTTGAAATATTTGCTAAACCATTTATCAAATCCAATTTTAATTTATTTGAAATAAATTCTTTAGCTAACTCATTTAATTTATCATTTAACATTTCTTGCTGTCTTTTACTTCTATCTAATAAAGGTTTATTTCTTTCTATTCCTAAAACTTCCCAATTTAAAATTAAATCAATATCTTCAGACATACGTGTTATAACACTATACGCTTTAGATAAACTTGTCCCTCCTTTAAAAGCAAAACAATTCTTGTACTTAGATTTATTGAACAAATAATCTAAAATATAGCAAATCCAAAAATCTTTTTCTATAATTGCTGGATGCATCTTAAGTTTAATAGCGGCAGATTCAAAAATAAATTTTCTATTTTCAAGACTTAGAGTGGCAATATTATTCATGAACATTCACCTCTTTCAACCTTAGTATATTTTGATATATCCAAATTGTTGTTTTTTTAGCTTCTTTACAAATAAGATTTATTTCATCACTAGAAAACTTTTGACGGATTATTTTAATGATCTCATCCGTTATATTATCTTTTCCTAACTCTTTTAATGCTTGAATAACTATGTTAGTAATATAAGAAAACGAATTTGTCTCTTTTAAAGTAGCATGTTTAAAAATAATAGTGTTTCCTTCATACTCATACTTTCTGTTAGGTCCTGAACTAATGTAAATATACTTAGACGGAATTTGAGTTGATACTCCTAAAATATTTAAGGCATAATTTCCTGATGGATAAATATCCCAATTAAAATTTCTCGATAAGGCTTTAGCTATTTCATCTATAGATGGTGCAGCAATAGTATTAAATGTTTTGTTATATTTAGGAATTTCATAAACGCCTCTAATCAATCTTCTTATAATACCCGCTTTTGTCATTCTTTCTAATGACTTTCTAAGATTATCATATGAGGTTAAATCAATAATATCATTTACAGTAAATACTGATATATTTTGTTTGTTAAGCCTATAAAGTATATCTTTTTCCACGCTCATAGTTTTTACCGCCTTGTCACAGTTATTATATCATTTTTGTGACAAAATACAAGCAAATATCATTTTGCAACTTCTATTTCGCAAAATAGATTAAAAATAGAATTTTAATATAAGAAAAGAAAAATGATAAAACAAATTATCTAACCAATTTAGCAAGGAAAGATGATGCTTATTCAAGTCTTATCAATATTATCATTAGTTAATTACGAACAATCTATTTTTAATTAACAGTGAATTCAAACTCAAATTTTTTATTTCCATCTGTATTATTATCTTTAACATTTATCGTTATAGTGTAGTCGCGTGGTATATCAAACCAACCAGCATCAAAATCTTCTAGTCTAACATTATTGCTTATATTACCATTAAAAACGATAGTTCCTGTGTCAGTCAAACTGTCGTATTCACCAGTTATTGACATGTTAGTTAAAGACAAATCAATGTTTGATTGTTCTGGAATTATTCTAAATTGACCATTCCAAGAATTGTTAGCGCTCATATTGCCACTTTGATCATGCCAATTAGTTCCATCAGTGCTATATTGTAGTTTTGGTGTATATGTTAGAGGTGTTATTTGTAATGTAGCGTTAAAATAGTCTTTTGCACTAATAGTATATGGTAATGAATTGATAGTCTCTCTACTACCATCTTCTTTAACAATTATTGCATTTGAATAATTAGAAATTGAATTGATGCGTATTTGATAATTTTCAAGAATTCTTGTTTGATAATCTATAGAATTATTAATATTACTAATCTCATTTGAATTTTCATCTAAAAGACTAACATCGTAAGTGCTAGTAGTGGCAAAAACATTTGTATCTGATGGATCGACAATTTGAATATTAAAGAAACTTGATTCAGGAATTGACCAATAATAATTGTTATTATCACTTTCATAATAATATGTCGTATCATTTGCTAAATTAGTTTCAATAATTGAACCATCACTACTTACAAGGTCGGCACTACAAGATTCTTTAACTTCAAAAAGAGTAGGTTTTTCTACAGCACCTGCTGCAAGAAGTTCATCTAAGCTATTACCAAAATCACCAGCGTCCGCTTTAGTATAACCACTAGTTTCAAAACTAGATACACTGCTATTTGAATTTCCAACAACTATTTTTGTTTCGTTATTGCCGTTTTCACCAGCTTGAATATAACCTCCGAATTG
The DNA here is from genome assembly GCA_944358865.1 of uncultured Bacilli bacterium. Lineage (GTDB taxonomy): Bacteria > Bacillota_I > Bacilli_A > RFN20 > CAG-826 > CAJOOD01. Next base: position 20,839 of record CALVRV010000020.1, read on the forward strand.
AGCATTAATATTTACAATCCCATTATTTATAAATGAAGCAGGTGTTGGGTTTGATCTATATCCAAATATCAAATTTGTTGTAAAAGCTTCAGGATCTTTTGGATTTTCTACTATGAATTGATTATTAATATTTAAAATTGCATTTGGTTCTATTAATAACGATGATCCTGGCATCATTTTAACCTTTTCATTAACGTTGACGTTACTCCCACTTTTAATAGTTAAATTAAAGAAATTAGAAAATGGTAAAAAATATTCTGCACTATTAATATCTATATCAATAGAAATAATTATATTAACAGACATAGGTATAAAAAAAGATTCTAAATTATAATTTCCATTAACCACAATATCGATAATGTGATTTGTTTTGCTATTAGTTAATGAATTATTTGCTCCAATATCAGTACATTTCCAAGATATATAATCATTTGGATCCAAAGTTGATGATGGTCTAATTAAGCCATTACTTCCTATTAATGTGCCTTCTTCTTTTACGCTGCTGCTGGTTGTTGGAACAAATACCCACACCATACCAATAAGATTTGCACCATTATAAAATCTGATTTCAGGAGCAATTTGAATTGTATCAAAATAATTAAAAGGGAACGTTTTAATTCCGCCTGTCTCCGGATATTTATATAAAACATTTCCTGGGTTTTTAGTTCCACCACTCCAATCATATATGATAAGCGGTTGCTTAATTAAGCCAGTGCTATAAACATTGATTAAACTGTTATTATTATCTTTAGATTCTTTAATAAAACCATAACAGTTAATTGTGCCACGACAATCTATTATTGCATTATCTTGTAATTCTAATACTACACAATCCCCACTTGTTGCTGATTGAGGGCTTGTAGAACATCTTTGACCACCAATGTTTACTGTTCCGCCTCGATTAATAGTTATTGTTGATAAATTATTAATTGAATTAATTTTTACATAAGTGACTACTCTACTATTCTCGCTTCCAAATCCGTTTACAGAAGTTGAGTTATCAGGATTTTCTATAGTTTCACCTGATATTGGAAAATTTAATGTTACATTACTTCCTACTACACATTGTTGTTCTATTGTTATTTCTTTTGGTGATGATGTAGTGCCTGGTATTACATATACACTTGCTGTGTCATAAATATGATTATTTAAGGCTTGTTCTACTGTTGCGTAATATATTGGATCACCGCTGTTATTGATTTTTACATATGCTTCAGGAACGCTAACATCTACTTTTTCTGTAACATTAGATTTACTAGCTAAAATCCATGCTGAACTACCTACTAACATTGATAAACATGTAGCGACTAATAATGACAAATTGATTATATGTTTATTGATTCTATGTTTAATCATTAACTAATTACCTCGATAAACATATAATAAAATGTCACAAATAAAATTGTTGATTTGTAGATAATTATATATATCAGTCATATTTTCGGTCGCGGTTAAATTAATCGAGACATCAATTTGAGACAATCGATTATTTACGCTTTCAACAGTGAACGTGATTTGTAGTTGTTCACTACTAGAAATAGTCATATTTTTAACTGGTATATTTAAATTATTATTTCCTATGACATCAAAGGAATAATCCTCGGTGCTGAAATCATTATTAAAATCACTTAAAACGCCATCATTTCTATTTATTAAAGAAATACTAAATCTAGTATTATTTGGACAATTAGAATAAATTTGTAAAGAAAATGAAATTGTTAAATTATTAGAATATGAGCCATCATCTTGTAAAAATCCATGTTCACTATATGGACTAATATCAAAACTATCAGGAATATAATTTATATAATTTGCGGTATCAACAACACTGTTAACTTGGAAAACGCCAGATACTTGATGGCTTAGTCCAACAATAGAAAAACTTGCAAATCCACCACTAAATAGCGATAAGGAGATTAATAAAAGTATAGCCCCCCCCCCGAGCGGATTAAACTTTATTTTTTTGAACATATTTTTTAGTTTTTCAAAAAAGTTTTTCTTCATTTTTTCTTATTAAATTTTATCGATAAATATTTAAAAATCAACGATTAGTTTAAATATGAGAGTTTAATGTTAATTCTTAAAGTAAATTCCGTTTTATACCAAAAAGTTGATTTTACTCTGATAAGTTATAATTAAATCTCCTG
>CALVRV010000021.1 GCA_944358865.1 uncultured Bacilli bacterium
ATGGTGCCCAAAACCGGAATCGAACCGGTATGGATTTCTCCGCAGGTTTTTGAGACCTGTGCGTCTACCTATTCCGCCATTTGGGCCTTATTTTTTTGGTTTTTGTATTTTGGTATCTTGCACTTTATGATAATCATCGATACTAAACTTACGCAACCTAAATAATAATATATATAAATAATACAATATGCAATTAACAAATAAGAAAAATGTACAACTTAATATGACAACAGAAGCATAATAAGCATCACTGCTCCACGCTACACCGCACATAAATACAATACACATTATTGATAATCCTAATGATAGGAGTGTGAATATTATTACAATAGATAATCCGACTTTATTAATTGATTTATTTTCATTAAAAATTACATATTCTATCAATAATTCTTTTTTAATATTTTTTAAAACTATAATTAATTCAGTTAAAGCAAAGGCAAAACATGCCCCAATAGCGACCATTTGAAACCAGGTAGATGTTTCGCTTTCATTAAGAAAACATAAAACAAATAAATACACTGATAATGCCATTGACATTAGACACGTTACAGATGTAGAAATGCGGAATATAAGATTCTTGGTGTACTCTTTCATGGGCTTATTAATTATAACAAATGTTAAAAAATAATAAATTATTAAGAAAATATTACGCTTCTATTCTAACAAAAATAATAATTAATAATATATAAATTGACAAAAATTTTCAAAATTATTAAAATAAAGCACGTGGATAAAAACTAAATAGGGATTGATATTGAGATCAACTTTATATTAGTTTTGCAAAGATAAATTCTTTGTTTTAAGATGATTACATATACTAATAATCTATTGAAGTTTTTTCCCAACATGCACTTTCTCTAGGTATTAATACAGATATTAATATATAGGAAACAAAATTCTATTTTCTCAAGGAGGTTTTTATGAAAAAGAATTTTAAAGTTTTAACTGTTTTAGGTTTAGCCGCCTTAACAGTCGGAACTACCGCAGTTTTAGCAAGTTGTACTACTGATAATCCAACTTCTACTACTACTGGTGGTGACGGTACCACTGAGCCAACAAGCTCTACGACAACAACATCAGAATACATTTCTACTCAAGGTGATATTGTCGTTTCTGGCCCAGCTAATCAAATAGAATGGCTACAACAAACATTAGGTGAATTCAACGACGCTAGAGAAGCCGAAGGATTAGCAAGAATTAATTTCGGTTTTGAAACTCACGGTGAAGACAAAGTCGACTCTGAAGTCGGTGACTGGACAAGAGGACCAGACGTCTATGCTTATGCATCAGATAAAATCATGCCTTTATATCAGAAAGGTGCTTTAGCAGAAATTCCAGAAGCAGGTGTTGAAATGATCAATACTGAAATGACTGAAGCTTCATTAGACGCAGTTACCTTTGCTGGTAAAGTAGTATCTTATCCTTATGCTGGTGACAATGGATATTTCTTATACTACAACAAAGATTTAATCACTTTAGAAGATACAGCAACAATTGAAGGCTTATTAGCTAAAGCTGTTGAATTAGGATATAAAGTTGCTTATCCATTAAATACTCCATTCTATAGTGCTGGTGCATTATTCACATTCGGTGCTGGATATACCTTAACAGTTAATGAAGCTGGTTTGGTTACAAGCATTGCAGCTAACTTTGATGAAGAACCAGGTATTCTTGCTGGTATTGCGATTTATGAAATTATGAACCATGCTGGTTATCAAGAAACTCAAGCTGCTCCAATTGAAGAAAACAAATTAATTGCTTGTGTTGATGGTTCTTGGAATGCTACCACATATCAACAACAAATGGGCGATGCTTATGCCGCAACAAAACTCCCAACCGTTACAGTTGAATATAATGGTGAAACTCATACTGAAAACTTAGGTTCATACTTAGGTTATAAAAACTATGGTGTTAACCCATTAAGAAGTGCTGGCGATGCTAATAGATTAGCATTAGCACACGAAGTTGCAATGTATCTTTCTAGCCAAGATGTTCAAGAAGCTAGATTTGATGCTTTCCAAACTGCTCCAACTAACACCACTGTTGCAGCATTAGACAAAGTTGTTAACAACATCGCAGTTAAAGCTATCAATGAACAAAGTGAATTTGCTACTCCGCAAACTGCAGTTCCAGCTGCTATTTGGACAGCTCCACAAACCTTCACTCAAGGTGTCATTGATAAAACTATTACATTAACTAACATCGAAACACACTTACAAATTCTTAACGACGCTGTCGAAGCAAGTAAATAATTAATTTAATTTTAAACCTTCCAGGTAGTTCACCACTTCTTGGAAGGTTTTCTATCTTATTAAGATAATCTTCAGTTAATGATATTAGTACTTAAATCATTAAAGTACAAAGGAGAGAAAATATGACAACAGTCGAATATCTATCTTTGTCAAAACCCCAACGTATACTTGTAAGAATAGGTTCTTTTTTCAAGAATATACCAATTGCAATATGGAATTTTTTGAAAAAAATACCTGTCTGGGTTTGGACATTAATTAAAAAATTTGTTATCACCCCATTTGTAGATGTTAAAAATGCACTTCTATTTGGCGATTGGAAAGTTAGATTATCCTTTATTATTTGCGGTTTTGGTCAAATGACAAGACATCAAGTAGCAAAAGGAATTTTATTATTTTTATATGAAGCTTTCTTTATTGCCTTCATGATCTTAGTTGGCGCGCCAAATTTATCTTTGCTAGGTAGTCTTGGCTATACTGGTTTAGTTTCAATTGGTACATCTGAAAACTATGTAGGCGATAACTCATTAACAATTATGCTCTATTCCATTATTACTATTATTTTAATAATTGTTATGTTTGCGTTTTGGCTATCTTCAATACGTGCTGCTAAAAAATTGCAGGATTTAGAAAGAGTTGGTCAATACGATTCATTTAAAAATTTTGTTAGAAGTTTAACTGGTGAAAATTATCATATTTTCTTACTTTCAATTCCTACTCTTGGTTTAATGGTATTTACTATTATTCCAATTATTCTTATGATTTTAATTGGTTTTACCAATTATAATTCCTTTCATGAAGTTCCATCTAATGTTTTTGAATGGGTGGGATTTTATAATTATTCAAATATTTTTACAAATAATGATGCTTCTTCTTCATTATTTTTACAAACATTTTTACAAGTCTTATTATGGACATTAATTTGGGCTTTCTTTGCTACATTCTCTAACTATTTCTTAGGAATGATCGTTGCTTTAATTATTAATCAAAAAGCAATTAAATTTAAAAAATTATGGAGAACAATTTTAGTTACCACAATTGCGGTTCCACAATTTGTATCATTACTTTTAATTAGTAGAATGTTTAACCAAGATATGGGCTTTGTTAATTCATTTTTAATTGAATTAGGCTGGATTAAAGAAGGTATAAGATGGCTAAACGATTCTCAATATGTTTCTCTTTTACCAAAAGTTATGATTATTATTATTAATACTTGGGTCGGTATTCCTTATACAATGCTACTTTGTACTGGTATTTTAATGAATATTCCAGATGATTTATATGAATCCGCTAAAATTGATGGCGCTTCACCATTTAAAATGTATATGAAAATTACTCTTCCATATATGTTATTTGTCACTGGTCCATATTTGATTAGCCAATTTGTTGGTAACATCAATAACTTTAACGTTATATATCTATTGAGCCAAGGTAACCCATTATTTACTTATGGTGATCAGGCCGCACCATCAACTTTACAAGGTGTTGGACAAACCGACTTATTAATTACTTGGATTTATAAGATTTCAGTTACAAACAATCCAAAAGAATTCGGCGTAGCGTCTGTCTTAGGTGTCATGATATTTGTCATTGTCGCATTCTTCTCATTGATTACTTATAGTAGATCTAATGCAGTTAAAAACGAAGGAGATTTCAATTAATATGGCAAAAATGGTTTCCCAACAAAAATATCGTTCTCAAAAAGCTGTTAAAATTACAAAACAAGTTTTAACTTATATTTTCCTAACCATTATTTCAATTATTTGGATTATTCCATTTATATATTTGTTATCACAATCATTTATTTCAATGGAAGGTAGAGCGGCAGGAATTGATCCATATTCTTTTGGACAATTCTTCCCTACTTTTGGTCCAACTGGTAATTTTACATTTAATAATTATGTCACATTGTTTAATGATCCAGCCTACCCATTTATTACTTGGTGGGTTAACACATTAATTATTGCAATTGTCTCATCAATTTTACAAACAATTCTTACCTTATTAACTTCTTATACTTTATCAAGATTAAGATTTAAAGGAAGACAAGGAATCATGAAATTAATTCTTGTCTTAGGTATGTTCCCTGGCTTCTTAGGTATGATTATTAATTATTACATTCTTGATTTATTAGGATTAACATCATCAATATTCTCATTAATCTTATTATATATTTCTGGTTCAATGATGAATTATTACATTTCTAAAGGTTTCTTTGATACTATATCTAAATCTTTAGATGAAGCGGTTTTAATTGATGGCGGCACGAATAATACAGTATTCTGGCGTATAATTATGCCTTTATCTAAACCAATTATTGTTTATACAATTTTAATTTCGTTCACTGGACCTTGGGGTGACTATATGATGGCAGCGTATTTAGCCCATGGTAATCAAGAAATGTTTAACGTCGCTGTCGGTTTACAACAAATGCTTGAAAAAGGTGCAGGTACATATTTTACAACGTTCTGTGCAGGTGCAGTGTTTGTTTCAATTCCAATTATGATATTATTCTTTATCCTACAAAGATACTATGTTGAAGGTATTGCTGGAGGTGCAGTAAAAGGATAATATGAAGCTTTTTAAAGCCACACTTCTGATATTTGCATTGCTTCCTTTGTCACTAACTTCTTGTGACACAGATGATAGCAATTTAAATATAATTCAAGATAGTTATCGTAATTTTTACGAAATATATGTTGGTTCGTTTTATGACACAAATCAAGATAGAATCGGCGATTTAAATGGCGTTACATCTAAATTAGATTATATTAAAGATTTAGGTTATAACGGCATTTGGTTAATGCCCATCTTTGATTCAAATTCATATCATAAATACAACGCAAATTCATATTATGACATTGATAGTGATTATGGTAGTCTAAATGATTTAGAAAATTTGATTAATGAATGCCATAAACGCGATATCATTTTGATTTTAGATTTAGTTATGAATCATTCATCAAGAAATCATCCATTATTTAAACAAGCTGCAGAGGCATATGGAAAATATCTTGATGGCGAACAATTAACTAACCAAGAAGATAAATTAAAAGATTATTATGTCTTTAGTGAAGAATCTAAACCTGGATATTCTATTGTTAATGGATATAGTAGACAACCATTTTATGTTGAATCTAATTTTGATAGCGATATGCCTGAATTTAATTTAGCTAATCAAGATGTAATAAATATGTTTAATGATATTGCTAAATATTGGTTAGAAAAAGGTATTGATGGATTTAGATTAGATGCAGTAATTTATTATTTTATGAATAGTTTAAAAGATAATATTGAATACTTATCTAATTTTATGAAATATTGTCAATCAATTAATGAAGATGTCTATGTTGTTGGTGAAGCATGGACTACTAGCAGCATCATTAGTCAATATTATGAAAGTGGCATTACATCATTTTTTAACTTCGACGCTCAAAATTTTATTACCCGTTCTGTCGATTTAGATGGTGCTTTTGGGCAATATTATTTAGAAGATATTATCGATTCACTAGAAATGGCTAATGGTTATGTCCCTGCCCCATTTCTTGATAATCATGACACATCTAGAGTGGGACGCACAAATTCTGACCAAACCAAAATATTTTATGGCTTATTAGGTATGATGAATGGATCAATATTTACTTATTATGGCGATGAAATAGGAATTAATGGCAATCGACCACCAGATCAAAATGTCAGAAGATACATGTATTGGGATGAAGGAGATTTTGTTGGAAAATGTAAAGATCCTGTTGGTACAAATAATCCACAAAGTTATAATTACCCACCCGTATCTAAACAATTAGAAGACCCTCAAAGCATTTTAAATTATTATAAGCAAATCAATTTGTTAAGAAATCAAAATCCAGAAATTGCAAGAGGAGAAATCTTAGATACATCGTTATTTGTTAAAGGAAATAACGTTATAATAATTGATAAACGATATCAAGAAAATGATATACGAATCATCATCAATTTAGGTTCTAATCAATACGAATACGAATTAAGTGATTTAGAACAATTAAAAGGACAAGCTTGCGCTAAAAACGATACGCAAGTCATAGTCAATGACAACACATTAACAATACCATCATATGGTATAGCAATAATTAGATAGTCAAAAGGAGAGTAAAATTATGGCAAGTCTAAAATTAGAACACATTTACAAAGTCTACCCAAACGGCACAAAAGCGGTTAACGACTTTACAATGGACATCAAAGATAAAGAATTTATTGTCTTTGTTGGCCCTTCTGGCTGTGGCAAATCCACGACATTAAGAATGATTGCAGGTCTAGAAGAAATTAGTTCAGGTGAACTATATATTGGAGATCAAATCGTTAATGATATGGAGCCAAAAGATCGTGATATCGCGATGGTTTTCCAAAACTACGCATTATATCCACATATGACAGTTTATGAAAATATGGCATTTGGCTTACAATTAAGACATGTTCCAAGAAATGAGATCCATGAAAAAGTCATGTGGGCCGCAAACGTATTAGGTTTAACCGAATACTTAGATCGTAAACCAAAAGCTATGTCAGGTGGACAAAGACAAAGAGTTTCTTTAGGACGTGCAATTTTAAGAAATCCTAAAGTAATGTTATTAGATGAACCATTATCTAACTTAGATGCTAAATTAAGAAGTCAAATGCGTAGTGAAATTTCTAAATTGCATCAAAATTTACAAACAACATTTATCTATGTCACTCACGACCAAGTCGAAGCTATGACTTTAGGTACACGTGTTGTTGTTATGAAATTAGGACGCATTCAACAAATTGACGCACCAAAAAATCTTTATGATTATCCTATCAACAAATTCGTTGCTGGTTTTATTGGTACCCCACAAATGAATTTCTTTGATGTAACTTTAAAACGTGATGGTGATGTTGTTGATATTAACTTTACCAAAGTTAAAAATACATTAAAAATTAAATTAGAACATTTATTAAAAGTTCAAAAATTATATTTTGATGGAGTTCGTCCAGTTACTTTAGGTATTAGATGTGAAAATTTATCTATTGCAGATAAAGATGACAAAGTAAATGTTGTTCCAATGCGCATCAACCACTTTGAAGAATTAGGAAATGAAACATTAGTTTATGGTGATTTAGATCTTAGCGATAGTCTAGTAATCGACTCTCCTACTAGAATTATTGTTAAGACTGATGGCCGTAATAATTTAAAAATGGGTGAAGTTGTTAATGTTAAATTTGATATTAATAAAGCTCATTTCTTTGATGGAAAAACTGAAATGTCTATTAGTCCAAGACTTCCATCATTTAACGTCTTTGAAGTTAAGGCTAATAATGGTAAATTACACGTTTTAGCTCATGATATTGACTATGATACTGGCCTTGAAAATTTTGCAGGCGAAATGGTCGTACCTGTAAGTGCAATGCAATTAAATCGTAACCGTGGTTTAAAAGCTAAAATTGAAAGAATTGAAGATGTTAATGATAAACATTTAGGTTATTTAAAAATTAATCAACACTTATTCTTTGTTTTATTAACAAGAAATCATAAAGTTGGCGATGAAGTAACTGTTTCCATCGATTATGATAAAGTTAGTTTCTATAAAGGTGAAGAATTAGTAAAAGGTCCAATTAAAGAAACAGATTCATTTACTGCGTATTTCACAAACTATGAAACTGTTAAACAAAAATGTGAATCAAAACCTGAATACGAAGAAGAAATTAATAGACGTGTTGAAGAAGCTAAAAAGCCAATCGAAGAAGAAATTAGCAAATTAGAAAGCGATTATAATGCAAAATTAGAAGAATTAAAAAATGTTAATTTAGCTGAAAAACAAGCTGAACTTATTAATAATTTTGCTAAACGTAAAGAAGAATTGCTTTTAGAATTTGCAGCAACTAAAGAAGAATATAAAGTGCGTAAAATAGAATTAAAACAAAAATATAAAGAAGATATACGCACGGCAGTTCAATTAGTTAATGAAACATTTGCTAAACGTAAACAAGAAGAAAATGAAGATTATCGTCGTTCAATGCGCATAAATAAAGATCGTGCGACACGTGCAGCAAGAAAAGCTGACCATGAAATATTTAAAGAAACATTCCCAAGTGAAAAACTTGGTGAAATGACTTCTAAAAAACAAACTATTCAACAAGAGTATGATGTCAATATGTCTTCAATTAGCAGCGAATTCCAAAGAACAAAATTCAATCTTAAAAACGAATTAAAAGAAATGAAAAAAGAAATTTCTTATTGGAAAAACCCTGTTAAAATTGAACAAGTTAAATACGCTAAAGAGTCAAGAAAATTAAAAGCTAAATTAGCCTTTGAAATTAAACATGCATCATTATTGTTCTTCTTAACCTTGAATAACATCCCATTTATGTTATCTGATACTATATCATCAAAAATTATTCAAGGTTTAGGCTCAAGAGTATTTACTAAAAAATATCGTGTTGAAGTACCACATAACGCTTATGAAATTAAAGAAGATGGTTTATTAAGCGGCGTAGTTAAGGATGTCGTTGATTATATTGACACAAAATATTATGTTGTCCACTTCACCGATAGCGAAGGCGAAGAAAAAGATTTATATATCGTTTCTAGAAAAAATCTTGAAATTGGAAGCACAATTAATTTTGAAATCAACTTAGATAAAGTTGAAATTTATGAAAATAGCTTAAATATTCGTCTTGTATAATCCAAAAAAGGAGGATAGATTATGAAAAAAAGATATGTACCACTTCTATTAATTCCCCTTCTTTTAAGTGGATGTAATTATACAGGTGGTTTAGCTTTTAAAGAAATCGTTACACAAATTAGTCAAACTATTTCATCTCCTGAAGATGTTTTGCAATATTTAAATAACGATCCTATTGAAACAAATAATGCAACATTTGAAGGAAAAGCCTATTTTCAAATGCAAAATAGTGACGAATATAATCATCTTGAAGATCCATATACTGGTCAAAGAGAAGTTGAAGTCGTTCAATATGAAGACACTGAAGATTATAAACCTTTAAGATTACTTTCTATTGAAGCTAAAACAACCACTGACGATGAAGGCAAAGAGCAAACTAAATACACTGTTATTGAACATGATGAAATTAGTGAAGGTGATTTTGCTTTAGGAATTGAAGTACCTAACAGTGTTCATGGCTATAATTTCTTAACTGGAGATAAAACTAATACGTATTTAACTGCTTCTCGTGAAATTGATAATGCTTGCACTTTTACAATAAAAGAATCAGAAAATAATCCAGATTTTTATACAATTCAAATTAACAATCCTGATTCTAGATATGATCAAACTTATTTAGGACTTAATATTAGTGGTATTTCTTATATACCACAATATTTAGAAGAAGAATATCTATGGCAATATTTACCAGAGGCCAATACATTTGTTTCTATTATAGAAAATGAACATGGCGAAGAAATAACAATCTATGTTTATGGAAGAGTTGGTTCTCCAAGACAAATATACGCAATGAATGCTGTATATAAAACAAATTCAATATTAACAAGAGTTCCTCTCCACTTAGATAAAAATAATTTCTATATTGAAGATAATGGTCGTTTAGATTCAAATTGCCAATATTATTCAATTCGTACATCACTTGTGTCGGCAAATACTGGTTACGACTACGATTTAAAAATTGGACGAACTGATGAAGGACACATCATATTTTACGCACCACAATCAAATTTAAGCCGATTAGTATATGGTGTAATTGGTGTTGATACTTATGTAACTATATCAGGTAAGGCTGACGTTGCCTTAGAATATGATGAAAATGGCTATTTGATTAGAGAATGTTACATATCATTAGAATATTATAAATCTGGACAAGTAGCGTTTGGCGATTATACTTATACCTATAATGCTTAAAATTAGAAAAAATATCTTATTATTTACTTTATTATCATTACTAACATCATGTACAAATCCAAATGTACCTGAAGATTTACATCATTATTGCAATCAATTTTCCTTTCAAAAGGCTGTTCAAAGCCATTTAAAAGGTCATTTAGATTATTCAATTAAATATTACGATAAAGATGAATTACAAGGCTTAAATGGTGTTACATTATCATATGATTTTTCTAATGAAGAAAATTATATATGTGAAGTTGACCAAATATACGAAGGAATATATGTTATTGATAATGTTATTAAAACATCAATTTCTTTAGATAAAGATGGTACGAGTGATGGTTATATAATAAAAACCACCACTACAACATTAACTGAAGATGATTCTGATGTTGATTTTTCAATATCTACATCTACAAAAGAAGAAAATGTCACCAGTGATTATGCCTTTAAACAATTTCAAGATAAATTCTTTGGCTATGACCTTAATGGTTTATATTCACAAGGCTTATATTATGGTGATGCGTTATATTATATGTTAGATCGAAATTATATGTTTATGGAAATTAATGATGAAGATAATACCTTAACATATAAATTAGATAAAACATATATTGAAACAGATAATACTTATATAGCTTACGAATATAAGGTTGATTCTTATGGGATGTTATTAGATTATTATAACGAGATGACCGATGCGCCAAGTGAAGATATAAACGCCTTGCAAAGAAAAGTAATTATTGAGATGAAATTATCATATAATTAGTAAAAAACCGCATTTTTGCGGTTTTAATTTAATATTTTGCTTATTTTTAATAATTAGTCTTATTAGATAAATTTTTATATTGTTCGTATAATTTTAAACATGCATCTCGATCTAATTCTTTAATAAAACTTTCTTTATTTTCTAAACGATTATAAAATTCTAAATCTTTAAAACCAATATCTTCTGTATCAATGACATTACATCCATAATATACTTTATCAATATGAGCCCACAAGATTGCTCCTAAACACATTGGACAAGGCTCTCCTGTTGTATATAGTTCACATCCTTTTAAATCAAAAGTATTTAATTTTTTACTAGCTTTTCTTATTGCCATCATTTCACCATGACAAGTACAATCTTGATTTTTAACAACTTGATTATGCCCTTTAGCGATGACTTTTCCATCCTTAACGATTACGGCACCAAAAGGACCACCGTGATTATTTAAAATTCCTTTTTGTGCTTCTTTAATTGCCATTTTCATAAATTTATTCATATTTGTTTCACCTCTTTTTAAATTATACAATTAAATTAATTATTTACATAATTTTTCATATTTTTTTCGATTTAAATATCCATATATAGCAAAACTTATTACTCCTACAATAGAAAAAGATAAAACATACCAACCTGCTTGTTTTAAAGTGTTGCCAGGAAAAGTAAATTCAAGTTGATATGTTCCTTTTGGTGCATAGCAAGAAACTAAACCATCGACATTAACAACTTCTAGATTTTGTGTTTCGCCATTTTCAAACACCGCTTTAGCGTTATATCCATCATAATAAAATTGTGGAATTTGAATTAGATTGTCATCACTATTAGTGACAACATTAAATTTTACATCTGGTGTATTTAGATAAAAAATATCAATATCCCCTTCACCTTCTAAAAATTGTGGAGTAATATAATTTTCCATATCAAAAATCATTGTTAATTTATTTACAACATATAAACCAACTTTATTAGCAAGAGAATTAGGATAAGAAGGTTTTACATCACCACGATATATATCATATATTATCTGTGGCATATATTCGTTTTGCGCGCCAAATTCTCTAATATTCATGATCCATTGCATATCTGGTTCAAAAGAACCTGGATTTTCATTTGGCAAAGAAAATAATCTTTTATCAACCATTCCCATGTCTAATGTTAATAAAAAGCATGATAAACCAATAAAAATAGGTTGGACAGCTTTAATTTTTATAAATGGTTTAATTAAATAACAAACTAAAATAATCATAAACATTCCAACAATTGACCAAAAGCGGAATGGAAATTGACCCATATATAAAAATGAAGGAGATATTTTCCAAATAAATGATGTATATAAATATAAAAATCCAATTATTAATATTAAAAGACAAGCATAAATATTGTTATCTTTTATTAAAGAAAGCGATTCTTCTTTAACTGATTTATTATAAGATTCAACTTCATTTTCAAAACATAACCACTTTTTTAATGGTAAAATATATAAAATTAAATATAAGACATAAAATAAAGACATCGCTAAATAAGTTTCAATTCTTTGACTAGCGATAATATTTGGCACGAATATAATAACAAAAGTAATTAAAGCCCTAATAAGGTATAACCACTTCCCTTGATATTTACAATATTTTAAAATTAAATAATCAGCGACATAAACCGCAATAATAATAAAAATAAATAAAGTAATACCAACCGCCCAAAGAGTAACACTGTCAGTGCTTGATTGAATATTATAATCCCCTAACCAAAAGAAATTTAAAAATCCACTAAACTGATTAGACATTGGAATTCTAGATATAATTGCTTCTAAAGATGTCCACATAATATCATCATAACTAACACGATATATACCGCTTTCTAATGCTTGAAGCATAGGAAAAACAAAAACAAAAACTAAACCAATTTCTAAAACAACAGATATTCCTAAATATGTAAACCATCTAATATTTTTTTCTTTAATTTTTAAGATGATATTTTTAATATTAAATAAAACAACAATTACACCAGCAAAAACAGTTAAAATTGCACTGAAAGGATGAGACATAATTTCCATCGCTAAGGATGTAACTAATAAAATAAATGGAGCGACATATATTTTTTTATCATAGACAAAAATACGATATAAAGCATAAAAGAAAATAGGAATAAAACATGTCGCAATAGCTTCAGCCCAAGCAAAACGAAAATAAAAACAAAAAATACGATAAGGCATAAAAGCAAAAAGAAATCCACATCCTAAAGATATGGTCTTATTTTTTGTAATTAATAACGCTAGTTTGTATGTAAATATAGTGCCCACTATTTGGCTAATAATTGAGACCAATTTAATAGATCCTATGACATTTAATCCCACCCAAGAAAAAAGATATTTTAATATCGCAGCAACATAATGAGGAAACATTCCATAAAATAACGAGGCGTCATAAGCAAAAATACCTAAATAAACATGGTTCGTACTATAAAAAAATCCGTGTTCAAATCCATAAACTAAATCATAAACTAAAGAAATGTGTGTAGCGACATCATCTCCACCAGTAATAAAATCAGTATAAATTATCCAAAACCAAAAAGGTAATAAAGAACCTAATATTAATAATATATATGGAAATGATTTTTTAAAAAAAGACAAAAAGCCTTCTTTTGAAAATATTTTTCTTTGTTCATTAACTAATTCCATAATCTTTATTATTTTAGCACAACAAAGAAAAAGTTCATAGATTATATTTAATATTTTCTAAATCTAATAAATATTTTTTACGATTAATATTTGCTGAAAATCCCTTTAATTTATTATCTATAGAAAGGATTCTATGACAAGGAATTATAATAATAATATTATTTTTTGATATTGCTTGCCCTATTGCTTGACATGACATATTTTTAACTTGCAATTGATCTTTTATACGATTAGTTATTTCTTTATAAGTAGATGATGTACCATATGGTATTTTTAATAATTCTAACCAGACTTTTTTATTAAAATCACTTCCAATTAATTTAAAAGGAATGCAAAAATCAGGTTTTTTACCGCTAAAATATATATCAAGCCACTTTTTTGTTAATAATATTATTTCATCTTCAAAGTAGATATAATCTTTATTTAAAACCTTATTAGCGTACTTAGAATCATCAAAATAAAGACCAATTAAATAATTGTTCTCACTTATAATTGTCATGTTACCTAAAGGCGATAAATATTTTGCTACATGTTGCATATAATGATTATAACATTAATTAATAAATAAATTTTAACGAGACTTAAAAAATGTTAAACTACATGTATGAATAAAAAAGAAAAAATTAAAAAAATATTGATTCTAATTGAATCTTTTTTAATTATTGTTGGTACGGTATTAATTATTGTTTCTTCAAGCTTAGATTTAGCTAAAAATGGAAATGATGGGATTAATTATTTATCAAATATTGTCTTTTTAGTTTTTGGAGGATTAGGACTTTTAATTTCTTTTCCTATGTATAGTTTTTATAAAACTAAGGATAGTAATTTTCTTCAACCCGGATATGATTACATAATTAATAGTATCGCTCTTTCATTAGTGCCAACAGCTATAATGTATTGTATTAATATTAATGATCAATATTTTATTGTTAACCATATTGATAGCGCTTTAATATATACCTTACTAGCGTTAATAATAATTTATTTTAATTTATATGCAGTGTTGCATAAAAATAAAAGAATAATATATATTCGTTTTATTCCTTATGCTTTATTGATTGTCTGTTTTAGTTTATATATGTATATAAATAGATTTATGCCGTATGGGATCGTTGGTTTTTCTTTAATTATATCTGCCCTTGTAATTGTTATAATAAATACTTTCTTAAATAATAAAAATATATCTACCAATACAAATGTAAATAAAGAAGATGGTGAGTCTAACAGGACTTGAACCTGCATGAGTTACCTCACTAGAATCTGAATCTAGCGCGTCTACCAGTTCCGCCACAGACTCACGTGTAATTATTTTAACACAACATCAAATTTAGTGATATAATCATTGCTTATGGTAACCTTACTAAGAAAATTATTTATTAAAAATTATCAAGATGTTCAAGATCCAAAAGTAAGAGAAAAGCACGGTATTCTTGCTTCTTGTTTAGGTATTGTTATTAATGCTTTACTTTTTATTGGGAAAATTTTAGTTGGTATTTTTGCTATGTCAAAATCAATAATTAGTGATGCGATTAATAATTTAACTGATTTTTTATCATGTTTTATAAATTTAGTTGGATTTAAGATAAGCGCAAAACCTGCTGATAAAAAACATCCATATGGCCATCAGAGAGCGGAATATATTGCTGGAATGATTATATCTTTTATTATTATCGCTCTTGCAATTATTTTAGGTTATGATGCAATAACAACTCTAATTAATAAAGAGGAACCACCTACTTATGAACTTTATTCTTTTATTATTTTAGGTGTAGCTATTTTAGTAAAACTTTTCCTTGCTTATTTATATTATTTTATTGGAAAAGCAATATCTAGTGAATCAATTAAAGCTAGTATGCAAGATTCTTTAAATGATGCGATTTGTACAAGTGGTGTTTTAATATGCGCGTTAATTTCTTATTTTATTAAGGATTTATATTGGCTTGATCCAAGTGTATCTCTTTTAGTAGCGATATTTATTTTATATTCTGGAATTAAATTAATTTTTGAAACGGCTTCACCACTTCTTGGTGTCACTCCTGATGAAAATTTAATTAAACAAATAGAAGATGATATTAGATCATATCCTAATGTTCTAGGCATACATGATTTGCAATACCATAGTTATGGACATTTAAAAACATTTATTACTCTCCATGTTGAAATAGATGGCTATATGGATATGTTTCACGCTCATGATTTAATCGATAATATTGAAAATGACATAGCTAAAAAATATCATCTTTCTATTACTATACATATGGATCCTATTGATACAAAAAATGAGAAATTAGATGAAATTAAGTTGCAAATAAGCGATATTTTATTAAAAATTAATAAATTATATACATTCCATGATGTTAGGTTAGTCGCAGGTCCAACACACACAAATATTGTCTTTGATGTCAATATTCCTATCGAAGATAAAATTAATGATGATGCATTAATTAATATGATAAAAACTGAAATTAAAAAAATTGATAATACATATGAAGCGGTAATTAAAATTGATCGTTCTATATCTTAAAGTTTAATACAAAAATCAATAAAGTAAAATATTGCCATAAACACTAGTTGATGGCCAATATAAAATATAAATGAATGACGGCCAATAAAACAAATTGGTTTTTCAAAATTATAATGTTTCCCTAAATGTTTATTTTTATCTTTATAATAAGTTTTAGCAATTAATACTCCTAAAAAGAAAAATAAAATAAAAGGAAATAACGACATATAATCCGCTTGATAATATGGTTTGCCATTAACTATAACATCAGTGGTGTTCCATAATGGCCAAACTAGGCCAGGGCCATCAGAAAAATTTTCATATAATATTGGTAATCCAATTAAATAAAATAAAAATAATATCGCCCAAAACGCCACTATTACTTTTAAGGATTTATTTTCAAATAAAGAATAAATTAAAACACTACAAGCAATTACTCCAATAACATTAAAATTAATAACTGAACCGGTTGGAATAAAAGAGTTAGCAAGATTAGTAATAACAGCAATAGCTAAAAATAAGCCAATCATTTTAACACTTCTTTTTGTATTGCTTTTAGAAAATGCGCAGCTTATACCACTTAACAATACAAAACATGTTAGACCAATAAATTGAATTATTTTTCGATAAGGATTAACCCAATAATCAGATGCAAGACTACCAATAATTGATAATAAAGAATTAGGGTCATTTGACCATTGAGGGAAAAAATATGTCATATCCCAAATAATATGATCAATAAAAACAAAGCATAAAAAAAGACCTCTTAAGAAATCAATTAATACAATACGTTTATAAAAAGGAGATTCCTTTTTTATATTTCTAGTTTGTCTTAATGCTTCTTCCATTAGCAATATTTTATTATAAATAAAATTAAAATACATTAAATTTAGAAAAAAATATTTACTTTTAATATAGAAAAATTAAACTTTTAGTATATGCTTTATAAAATTAGAAATTATCAAGATAAATTAGATTTAAAAGACACTCTTGTTGCAATTAAATTTTTAAAAGATAATTTTGAAAATCTTTTAAGTGAGAAATTAAATCTAAAAAGAGTATCCGCTCCCCTTTTTGTTATTAAAAAGACTGGATTAAATGATGATTTAAATGGTTATGAAAGAGCGATTGATTTTAATGTTTCCTTTTTAAGTGATAAGGTTGAGATTGTTCAATCTCTTGCTAAATGGAAAAGATATGCTTTAAAAAAATATGATTTCAATCTATATGAAGGCATATATAGTGATATGAATGCGATTAGAAAAGATGAAATTGTTGATAATATTCATTCTATATATGTTGATCAATGGGATTGGGAAAAAATAATAACAAGAGAAGATCGTAATTTAAATTATTTATTTAGTGTCGTTAATGATATTTATGATGTTTTAAAAAATATAGAAAAATTAGTTAATAAGAAATATCCAATATTAACAAATAAATTGCCAGATAAAATATCATTTATTTCAAGTAAAGAATTATATGACTTATATCCTAATTTGAATTCTAAACAAAGAGAATATGAATATTTAAAAAAGCATCGTGCAGCGTTTATTTATCAAATTGGATATAAGTTAGATGATAATTTACCTCATGATGGTCGAGCGGCAGATTACGATGATTGGAATTTAAATGGCGACATTTTAGTTTTTGATGATGTATTAGATTCACAATTAGAATTATCTAGTATGGGTATTCGAGTGGATAGAGATGCTTTAATTAAACAAAGTGAAATTAAAAATGAATTAAGAAAATTAACTTCACCTTACGCGATGGATGTAATTAATGAAAAATTACCTTTTACCATTGGTGGAGGTATAGGACAATCTAGAATATGTTTGTTTTTCTTAGAAAAGTTACATGTTGGGCAAGTACAATCATCAATTTGGCCAAAAGAAGATATAGAAAAACTCTTAAAAAACAATATAAAATTATTATAAAACTTTGCAAAAAGGCGTTTATTTATAAATTTTAATTAAAATATCAATAGTTAATTGTTTGTAGTGCTTTGGCTAACATTTCCTTTATAAGAAGCCAGAAATGTAATTGGATCTAGTTCAAAGTTATCCTCAATCTCACCATTAACACGATAAAAAGATACATTTATTGAATTTATATTATATAAACGATAAACAAAATAAATTTCCTTATCTTTTTTAGATGCTTCTATTTCCCCTTTAGATACTTGAAACTTCGTATCTACTTTACTTTTTGTTGTCTTTACTTCAATATGAATTTCTTTTACTTCTCCGTCAATGATATCATATGATTTAATATCATATCCATAATAATCAGATTTGGTTGATATCCATTCTATTTTATCGACATATTCACTTAAAATTTCATTATTTGATAGTCTTTCTTTTTCATAATCTAACACTAATTGTTCACCGATTAATCCAGTTTTAGCGTCTTCTTTAGCTTTTTTTAAATAATCAATTTTTCTTGGAATAGGTGTTGTAATTCTTTCAAATTTTGTACTTCGATCAACTTTAGGCTGAACTTCATTTAAAGTTCTATTTAAATCATATGGTGTTGTTCCTTCTTCATCGATACTATCCTTAATAACTTTTTCTGCTGTATCTACATCTACGAGCAACCCTTTACCATTAATTAATCTTTCATATTCTAAAATATTTTCAATTATTTCATCATAATTATTAGTTTTAAAATGATTAATAATAAAATCATATATTTTAACCATTTCTTTTAAATCTATAAGTAATTCGTTTTCATTAAAATTATTAGATTCATAATATTTTGAAATAATTGTTGTTTTTTCATAACCATAACCTAATGATGATCGTTTAGAATTTAAATCAATTATATTTTTAGAAAAAACATTACTATCTATCTCAGATTTAATATAGTTAGAGACAAGTTCTGCAATCTTATATTTATTTTTACCATATTCTTTTTCAAAATAAGTTATGCCCTGCATTAAAACAAGATAAAAGCCTTCCATATTTCTTTTAAACAAATAGCAAACATATATCCCATTTTGTGTAGAACGAGTAATATTTTTATTTAAAATAGATATCCATGGATAATCGGTTTTATTCCCTTGCCCCATCGATCCTTTCACTAAAAAATCTTTTCTTCTCCCTAAATTAGAAAATATCTCTTTAGGAAGTTCTCTAACTAATTCTTTATAAAGTTCGCTTGAATTATCAACTTTATGAGAAAGAGATAAATATCCGTTTAATATATTTTGAAATAATCTTTCCATAGCTTTTACAGTATATCAGGAATTAAATATTTTTAATAGCTTAAAAATTCTCTTAAAAAGATATAGTGTTATCGATTATTTTTATAAGATTTTTAAATATTTTTTCAATAAATTAATCTTTTGATTCAATTTTTGCAATGATAAAAATAATATCTTATTTAGATAAACATTTAATTTAAATAGCTTTTAAAGTGTTTTTATTATGCTATTGGCATATAAACACCATTAAAGAAAATCCATTCACCTTTATTATTATTTCTTATTGGAAGCATACTAAATTTTAATTTAAGAAAGATAACTATAATTTCAATTCTATCTATAAAGTACAACAATTTTAGGATCTGACAAATCTTGTTCTCTAACAAAGCATTCTGCGTAATCTCCAACTTGATATGAAGTAAAATATTTAGAGAATATTCTAGATACAAATCTAATTCTAACTTTTTTATTTAAATTATCTGTTTCGATTTTTCCATACATTACACTACCTATGGATCTTTCTAGGATTTTAACATGAATCAATTTTCCTTTTGAATTAATAAATGGCAAAAATCTATATAGATATATAATCAAAGAAGCAATAAAGCAAATAGCAAACAATACATCTATCAATATTAGAACAATAAATATTTCATTAACTGCTTCTTGATTAGCATTTGTGGAATCAAAAGACTTTAAATAAAATATCAAGCATAAAAGGCAAATAAATGTTATTAGTTGAATTGCTAAGGAAATAATCATCCAATAAAAACCGTACATTCTTTTAATATTGAATTTTTCCATATTTAAA
>CALVRV010000022.1 GCA_944358865.1 uncultured Bacilli bacterium
TTGGAAAACTAGCGGATATTATTATGATTGATTTATCTCAACCAAACATGCAACCTATTAATAATATCGCTAAAAATATTGTCTATTCTGGATCAAAAAGCAATATAAAAATGACAATGGTTGATGGAAAAATATTATATATGGATCATAAATTCTACGTTAATGAAAATATTGAAGAACTTTATAAAAAAGCTCAAACAATAACAGATAGATTAAAATCTTTTAATTAATTTATAAATAAGCGTAATTATTTAAAAAAGCTTCTAGAATAGGTGTATGATATGCACTAGCGTTTTCTTGTTTCCAAGATATTGAATCACCATTAATAATTAATTCGTCTTCGTCTAATATTTTACCTTGCAAAATATAATTTTGAGAATTTTCTATTTGTCTAAAAAATGGCAAATTAATAATTCTTTCATCGCTATAATAAGAACGAGTAATTACATAATTACCATCAATTTTTTCAATCGCGTCGTTAAAATAGACACACATATCTTTTAAAATACCATCTTCATAATATTGATAAGTAGGGACAAATCCACGATCATATCCAAAAGTTTTATCGTTTGTGTTACTTAAACTATATTTATCAACAAATGCACGATAATTTGGGTTACTACTATCTTTTATTCCATTTTCTAAAAGTAATCCTTCAACTTCTAAATCAATAATATACATCTTTGTTGTAAATGGTTGATTGTTATTAAAATTGTATAAAACATTAGGAAATGAATATGCACAATCAGGGCAGCTAGACCAAGTATATCCAATTAAAAAATCATTTTTATTTTGAATTTGATTTTCTAAAAAAACTTCGTCAATGTAATAATAATTTGGCAAATTACAATTATTTTTTATAATTTCAACAAAATCATCTTCGTTTTTAAATAAAGGATGAACGTTTCTAGTGTCATATTCATAACTAGTTTTTATTTGACCATTTTCAACAAAACATAAACTTGGACGATCATTATATATAGGGAAATTCCAAGGATTACCATAAGCCAAAAATTGAGCGTAAGATATTTTATAAATTTGATAATGATATTTATTAACAACATCATCCATGATATCTTCAAAAACAGTCCAGCAACCACAAGTTGAATCTTCACCAGGAAAGACAACGACAATCATATTTTCCTCATCTAACATTTTAGGTGATAATTGTTCGTAAGTTAACTTAACTGCGTTTTCAATATATGTGCCAAAAGTTAGACTTATTTTATCATCATTTCCTTGGCAACCAGTAAGTGATGTTATACAAGAAATTAAACTTAAAAATAACAATAATTTTTTCATTACTTTTTATTATAATTTTTATTTAAGAATATACAACAAAAAATAATCGAAAATTAAATATTTTTTTAAAAAAATTTAAATTGAAATTTTCTTGTTCTATTCTATATAAATTTTATTTTGAAACAATTATTTTTTCTAAAATAAAAAAAACATTTGTAAATTAAAAAAAATATCATTATTATTTTTTCGTTATGTTAATGAAACTAACTAACAAAATATATCTTTTTTGAAAGGAGATTTTTTATGGAAGACACCAATAAAATTATTAGCATTTCTAATGTTAGCAAAGTTTATGATGGTGTAACTGTCGTAGATGATTTTAATCTAGACATTACTAAGGGTGAATTTGTCACCTTTTTAGGTCCTTCTGGTTGTGGTAAAACTACAACTCTTCGCATGATCGCGGGATTTGAAACTCCTAGTGAGGGCAAAATTTTATTAAATGGCAAGGATATTACTAAATTGCCACCTTACAAAAGACCAGTTAATACGGTCTTTCAAAGATATGCTTTATTTCCACATCTTGACGTTTATGATAATGTCGCTTTTGGATTAAAGTTAAAAAAAGTACCTGTTACTATTACAAAGAAAAATGGTAAAAAGGT
Organism: uncultured Bacilli bacterium; assembly: GCA_944358865.1. GTDB lineage: Bacteria > Bacillota_I > Bacilli_A > RFN20 > CAG-826 > CAJOOD01. The sequence goes on from CALVRV010000022.1 coordinate 1,908, forward strand.
AGTAAAAATGAAACATCTATCTTCTAAAACTATTGATGAAAAAGTTGCGCGCGCTTTAAAAATAGTGGATTTAGAAGAATTAGAAGATAGAGATATTTCTACTTTAAGTGGTGGTCAACAACAACGTGTCGCAATTGCACGTGCGATTGTTAACGAACCAGAAATTTTATTATTAGATGAACCTTTAGGCGCTCTTGATTTAAAAATGCGTAAAGAGATGCAACTTGAATTAAAAGAGATGCATAACAAATTAGGTATTACATTTATTTATGTTACCCACGATCAAGAAGAAGCCTTGACCATGTCAGATACAATCGTGGTCATGAAAGCTGGGCAAATTCAACAAGTTGGTACACCTAAAGATATTTATAATGAACCAAAAAATGCTTATGTAGCTAACTTTATTGGTGAATCAAATATCTATAATGCCACTATGATGGGCAAAAAAGTTGTTAGATTTTTAAATAGCAATTTTGCTTGTGTTGATGATTTCCCAATCAATGAAAAAGTCGATGTAGTCATTCGTCCTGAAGATGTCGATTTAAAACGTATCGCGCGTGATAAAAAAATTGATGATGCTTTAAAAGAAAAATATAAAGATAAATTAATTGGTGTTGTTGATTCTAAAATTTTTAAAGGAATTCATTATGAATATGTCGTCTTGAAAGGCAAAAACGAAATAATTGTTCAAGATACTAAAGAATTTAATGTTGGTGATGTTGTAATCATTAACATTGCACCAGATGATATTCATATTATGGCAAAAGAATTAAGCACTAATACATATCCTGATGCTTACATTGATAAAAATAATAAATTAGTTATTTCTGATTGCGTGTTTGATTGTGATATTACACAATTACTTGCAGGATCAAAATTAGATGAAGAAGGCTATTTAATTGGACCTGATGGTAAAAAATACGATTTAAATGATGCCGATGTTTTTGCTCAAATAAATTTAGGTGATATTGAAATTTTAGACCATAATCCAGATGAAGATGAAAATGTTGGTGTTATTATTTCTATTGTCTATAAAGGTGACCATTATCAATATTTAATAAGAACTAAGGAAGAAGAAGATTTTGTTTGTGACTCTGATTATGCTTTTAACGAAAACGATATCGTTAGCATTAATGTTAAAAAAGAAAATATTAAATTAACATTAAAAGGAAATATTCAAAAATATGAAATCGAATGATTTGGCTTTACGCGCTCCAAAAACTAAAAAGCCACATTTAGTTTTATTTAAACGAAAATATCTTTGCATTCCTTATACTGTATTTCTTGTTTTATTTATCATTATCCCAATCATTTTGATTGTGTATTACGCTTTTAGTGATGATACTGGTGCCTTTTCTTTTGATGCATTAGTAGGGTTTTTTACTACATGGACAAAAATTAATGTCTTATTTATTTCTATTTTTATTGCTTTACAGACAACTTTAATTTGTCTACTTATCGGCTATCCTCTAGCGTATTTTTTAGCTGATAAAAAAGTAAATAAAAATGTTGTTTTAGTTACTTTATTTATTGCACCAATGTGGATTAATTTCGTCTTAAGAACTGGTGCGACACGTGATTTATTGACCTGGATGAATATTAATGGTGGTAATTATCCTTATCTTGCGACATTAATAGGTATGGTTTATAACTATTTGCCATTTGTTATTCTTCCATTATATACAACTATGCTTAAACTTGATAAAAGTCAAATTGAAGCAAGCTATGATTTAGGTGCAAATCCTTTTCAAACATTTATTAAAAATATTTTACCTCAATCATTGCCTGGCATTGTTTCTGCTATAACAATGACTTTTATGCCAACTATGTCAAGCTATGTTATATCTGATACTTTAAGTGAAGGTAAAATTACTTTACTAGGTAATTATATTTATCTAGATTTTTCAAATACTGCTTGGAATGATGGCTCTTTTATGGCACTTATCATGCTTGTTATTGTCGGTATCTCAATGCTATTTACTAAAAATAATGAAAAAGTTGATAGCAAAGGAGGTGCATCATGGTAAAGAAAATTTTTGGTCAAATTTATATTTGGCTTATCTTGATTATCATGTATCTTCCAATTTTGATTTTGATGGCCTTTTCTTTTACTGACGCTGTTTATGTAGGCCAATGGAATGGATTTACATTTGATTTATATCCTCGTTTATTTCAAAATCAAGAAATAATGATTGCTTTAGGCAACACTTTAATTATTGCTCTTGTCAGTGCACTTGTTTCTACTTTATTAGGCACGACTGGTGCAATTGGGGCTTTCTATTCTAAGAAGTGGTTTAGAAAAACCATTGATTCTTTAACACAAATTCCAATCGTTAATGCTGAAATTGTTATGGCCTTATCACTTACAATTTTATTTGTCTTTATGGGACAATATATTTTCCAAACACAATTGTTCTCATTTTGGACATTATTAATTGGCCATGTTGTTTTATCATTACCATTTGTTTATATTTCTGTAAAACCAAAATTACAACAAATGGATCCTAGTTTATATGAAGCTGCTCTTGATTTAGGTGCCACACCACGCACTGCATTAAGAAAAGTTTTATTACCAGAAATTTTACCTGGTGTACTCTCTGGCTTTTTACTTTCAATAACTTTATCACTTGATGATTTTATTATTTCAGCATTCACTCGTGGTACTGGTTTATTAAATGGTGAAGCAAATATTGAAACTTTATCAACTTTGATTCAAGCTACTATTAAAAAAAGACCAGTTCCTCCAGAAATGCGTGCTTTAACAACAATTATATTCTTAGTAGTGGCAGTTGCAGTTGTTTTAGTTAGTCTATATCGCTTTTATCAAAGCAAACATAAAAAAAGCCACGCACAAGAAAGGATGGGAAGATAATTATGAAAAAATATTTGGCTTTTGCGCCGTTTTTACTTCTAACTTGCACTTTTTCATTATCTTTTAAATCTGGCTTTTTAACTAGCATTGAAGGTGTTAATGCTACTGATGGAACATTATTTGATGAAATTCAATATTTAGAAGATTTTCAAAATCCACAAGGTAGTCAAACATTACGTTTACTAAACTGGGAAGATTATATCTATTTAAATGATGAAGAAAATGGATATACATCAGAAGATTTAGTCGTACAATTTGAAAATTATGTAAAAGAAAATTATCCACAATTTAGCGAAGTAAGTGTTGTTTATTCAACAACTGACACAAATGAAACGATGCTTAATGAATTAGCAACAGGAAAAGCTCATTATGATTTAATTTGCCCATCTGATTATGGCATTCAAAGATTAATGAGAGAAAATTCGTTAGTGAAAATTAAACCTAGAATGGAAGCATTAGGTTTAGATAATTATTCTAAATACGGTTCTAAACGTATGACCAGCGCTTTAAATGAGATAAGTGCGATTAATGATGTGACTGGTGAAATGGAATATTTAGGTGAATATACAGTCGGCTATATGTGGGGAACATTAGGTATTATTTTTAATCCTGAATATGATTTGTATTCTGATATTGATCCTTATGAAATGATTTATGATATGTCTGATTATTCTAATTTATGGTCAGATAAATATTATGGTGGTATATCTTTAAAAGATTCAATTAGAGATACTTATTTTGTTGGTCTTGCTGAAACTTATAAAGAAGAATTACTAGAACAATTAGAATTATATCATTCTAGCCAAATTGACGCTGATACATATAATGAAAATATTAGTGTAATTTTAAATCGTTGTGATGATGAAACATTAAATCTTGTTAAAGAAGAATTACTTAATTTAAAAAATAATATTTTTGGTTTAGAAGTTGACTCTGGTAAACAAGATATTGTCACTGGCACGATTGGTATTAATCTTGCTTGGTCTGGAGACAGTGTCTATTCTATGGATCTTGCTGATGAATATAACGAAAATCAAGGATATGAACCAGAAGTAGGGCTATGTTATTCTGTTCCATATACAGGGGCAAATATTTGGTTTGATGGCTGGTGTATGCCAAAAGATGATACTAGAAGTCAAGCTCAAGAATATTTAGCTTTACTTTTCTTAGATTTTATTTCAGACCCTGTCAACGCTAGTCAAAATACTGATTACATTGGTTATACTTCATTTATCGGTGGAGATGCTATCTTAGATTTAATGAAAGACTGGTATGATATTCGTACAAATTATATATATTACTATAATGAAGAAACTGACGAATATTACGATGTTTATTATTATGACGAAAATGATGAACAAATATATGTATGGTATGATGATTTTCATAAAGAAGGTGAAAATCTATTAGAAAATAATCCATTACTATATTATGAAGACGAAGATGGTGAACACGAATATTTAACTGAAGAAGGCAAACAAGCTACATATAATGATTACTTAGTCATTGATCCAGAATGGGAAGTAGTTGATTTATCATATTTTTTCAATGATACATTAGAAGAATATGAAAATAATGTTGACACTATATTTTATAGCGATTGTTATTTACCATTTGAATATAATGGTGAAGAAAATTTTTGTGTTGGTAGACAATTCTTTTGCCAATTCCCAGATGAAGAAACAATTAATAGATGTGTTATTATGGCGGATTTTGGCGATCAAAATGACGCTGTTAGAATCATGTGGGAAGATTTTAAGGCTAACGATATTCAACCATGGGTAATCGTTTTATTTGTTATTGAGATTGTCTTATTAGTTGGTTTTATATTATTTTTAATTATTAGAAATAACATTTCTCATCATCTTAGAAAAGCAAGAAGAAAACAAAACAAATAATTGACTAAATTATTTAAAAAAACTTGCATAAAAAATATTGCATTGCTATAATTTAATTCGCTTGTATGGTTCCTTAGCCAAGCTGGTAAGGCAATTGACTGCAACTCAATGATCGACGGTTCAAATCCGCCAGGAACCTCCAAGCAATTAAAGTCTTGATTTTATATAACAATAGTTATATATTATTAAGGCACGGCAATTTAAATGCCTGCGCCTATAGCTCAATTGGATAGAGTATCAGACTACGAATCTGAGGGTTACAGGTTCGAGTCCTGTTAGGCGCGCCATATATCGGGATGTAGCACAGCTTGGTAGTGCATCTGCTTTGGGAGCAGAGGGTCACAGGTTCGAATCCTGCCATCCCGACCATATTTGGGGCTATAGCTCAGCTGGGAGAGCACTTGATTTGCATTCAAGGGGTCGAGAGTTCGAATCTCTTTAGCTCCACCAACACAATGGCTGTGTAGCTCAGCTGGTAGAGCGTTCGGTTCATACCCGATTGGTCGAGGGTCCGAGTCCCCCCGCAGCCACCAGTTATTTAATATCGATGGACCGTTAGCTCAATTGGTTAGAGCTATCCGCTCATAACGGATTGGTTCTGGGTTCAAGTCCTAGACGGTCCACCATTTTTTTATAAATAAGGAGATGTACCCAAGTGGTTGAAGGGGATGGTCTTGAAAACCGTTAGGGGTGAATAGCCCGCCAGAGTTCGAATCTCTGCATCTCCGCCAAACAGCAAATTATCTAGGCTGGTCCTAGATTTTATTTTTATGCTAGACTATTTGCTAGATTATTTGCTAGACTATTTTTTCTAGAGCCCATCTATTGAGGCTAATAATCTTGTCAAAGCAAAATCCGCTTTATCTTTAAATTTTTCACTATATAAGTTTGATGCAGATGACGATTTGCTTAACGAAATTATAACTTTAAGAAAAAATGGAGAATCTATATCGTTTCATAATATACCAATAAAATGGAAAAATGAAAACGGGGAAGAAATAACCTTGACTGATGAACAAAAAACAGAATTCGAAAAAATGTTATCAACAGTTAATGACACGTTCAAAGATATTCAACTTGATAATAACTATCAAACTTTAACATATGAAGGCAAAGCAAAAGTTTTAAATAAAATCAATGATATTTATTATGAAATTGTAAAATATGAAGTACTAGGCGTTGATTTAAGCACAAAGTTAGCTAAATTGTTATACAATACTGGCAAGAATAAAAATATTAGCAAATATATCCCTGCTTTAGTAATGCTACAAATTCAATTAGAAAATGTAAAAGAAAACAAAAAACAGGAAGCAATAAAATCTTTGAATAGAATCACAAACCTAACTAGAAACGAAAAAATGCTCCTTGCATATTTACTTGGCTATTCTATCAGCGAAGATAATTTTGATAGTGTTGCATCATTTTTAACAAGGTTAGGAATGAGTTATGATAACGCCATTGCGTATTTGACTTAAGAAAAAAATAAATTTTTTTAAAAAAATTTGTTTGTTTTCTCAAACTAACATATTTAAATATAAAAATATTTTTATTATAATAGTATCGCGAAGTACTTAACTACAGAAGTTGCTTCAAGGAGATACTATGCCGAAACTAACTAATTTTACATATTGTAGTGCTGTTGAAAAAGATAAAGCACAAAATGGAATGATTAACTCGCTTGGAATATTTGAGATTTTATGTCCTGATTATGTTCCAGGAGCACTTTCGTTCGGAATAGTTTTTTCTATAGTGGGTGTTGATTATAGCAAAAATAACGTAATAAAAGTTATCTTTAAAAAAGTTAATTCTGATAACTCAATCATTGATACAAAAGAAATCACGTTACCCAGTCCACCAAATAAAAACGTTGATATTCCTGATGATTATAAAGGATTTAACATGTGCTTGGATTTTAGAAACGTTGTTTTTAAAGAAAACGGGCTATATGTTACAAACATCTATTTTAATGGTGAGTTGCTATCAACTAAAGAAATTTATGTGAAAGGAAGAAACTAATATGTCATCTGCTACATTAACAAGTAATGGGAAAATTGCATATAATTTTTCTTTTTATCCTACCATTAAAAATAGCAAAAATAAGATTGCTGAAACTGCTGAAAGTATTCTGTTCGATATGAATAAGCCCTCATCTTACTCTAATAATATTGATTTGTGTAAAATAATAAGCAATGAAAAAATTAACGCGATTTCGAAACTAGAAAAGAATTGGAATGGAAATGGCGCTGATAGATTTTCAAAAAAAATAATAAGAGTAGCCTATGAAATCATCGATAATTTAGAGATGCAACCAGAAATTTTTCCTACGGCTAGGGACAGTATTCAATTGGAATACGAAAATAGTTCAAAAGATTACTTAGAGTTTGAAATATTCAAAGACAAAATAAAGATGTTTTCTTATAAAAATGATGGCAGTGAGGAAACAACAAAAGATATAGATTCCAATCAGCTAAATAATATTATTTCTAAATTTTATGAACGACAAATTTGATGATAATGAATCTCTTTTACGTGCAGTTTTTCCACCTAGTAGGAAATCATTTTTTTGGTCGAAGGATGGACGACGTTTGTCTAGCGCGGCTTTGAAAGATAAAAAAGGATTGTCTGTTGATAGGACTTGCGAGCGGTCCATTGAGGATTCTGTGGATTTTATGTTAAATAATAATTTTGAAGGATATATCGTCGCTTTTGGCGTGCCATTATGTAAAACAATTAATGCATATTTGGTATATGCTCCAACAAAAACTAATAAGTTTCACAGTGAGATTCATGGAAGTACAAAAAATAAAGTATTAAGCGACAAACAAGCTTTATTTCTAGCTAAAAATGCGAATATTGTATACGAACCAGATAAATAACAAAATTTAATAATGCCCCAAACCTTTTAAGGTATTTTCAATTGCCATATGCAATAGATACTGTTTTTGTGTCGTTGTATACTCTTACTGAATATATGTAGCAATTAGCAAACATCTTTTTGAATTTCTTCCATGTTGTTGGCATATTAAAACTAATTAATGTTCCATCAGGTTTAGTTTTAAATGATTCTATAATATCGTATTTTGGTTTGTAGTCTTTGACTTTTATACTTCTACTCCTTTATTTTTTTCAATAAATTTCCATATGATGTCTTTCAAAATTACCTCGTTTATTTGATCGTGTGACATTGGGGCTATAGCATGCCAATTTTTTCCAAAAAATAAATCGGTGATAATATTAACAAACTCTTTATCTGAAATTCCAATTGGCAATATATTTTCTTCGTCATTTCTTTTTATATATCTTTTATTATCCCAATATAAAAATTCTTCTAATTCATTTTTGATAATTGCATTTTTCTTAAGTTTTATCATTTGATTTCCTCATCATTAAAATTTAAACGATAAACATGAAATGCATATAAATTTTTTATTTTATGCATGTTTTCTTTCGGCGTTCTTGAAGCAGTATCACCTGTGTGATAATTAACAAAACAGTCTCCGTTTTCACACACTCGTTTTACAATACCAATTTCAAAAGAATCGCCATTTTGATAAATGATTGTTTCTCCTGGTTTAAATTCAAAATCCATAAGTTATATTTTCTCCTTATCTTTCGAATTCTTTTAAGTGATAACCTTGCTGTTCAAGTTTATCAATAATTTCTTTTAATGATTTTTTACCCATATTTCTAATTTTCATTAAATCTTCAACGCTTTTAGATAAAAGTTCAGACAAATATCTAATACCTGCACGACGTAAGCAGTTAAATGAACGAACACTTAAGTCTAAATTTTCTATACCAATTTGTGCTTTCATAGCAATTTTTTGTTTGTGTTCACTTTCGTAATTTTTTACAAATTCTTTAGCTTCTTCATATTTCCATTCTTTTTTGCTTTGTTCTAAATATTTTTGATAGTCTTGTTTTGCTAACTCCTTTTTATCAGCGTATTCACCAACTTCAAAATAATATCTATAACGTTTAATTTTTTTTAAAGCTTTAATTTGAACTTGCCTAATTCTTTCTCTTGTAACGCCAAATTCTTTTCCTGTTTCTTGAAGTGTCATATGTTGATGGAATATACAATCAATAACCTTTTCTTCTCTATCAGTTAATTTAGTTTTAATAACTTCATAATATTTATTAAAGTTTTCAAAAATATCGAAAATGTCTTCAAATCCCAATGATTTTATTAAATTTTCTGGATATTCTTTAAAATCTAATTTAGCTTTAATTTTTAATAATTCAGCAGTATCTCTTAAATCATAAATTTTATCTCTATATGCACGAGCTTGCTCAAGTGTTTCAAATTGTGTATCAGTTTCATATCCTCATATTCCGATTTTTACTCTATAACCGCCTTCTTTAGCGGTTTTGATAATGTTTGGTTCAATAAATTTTAATCTGCTATCCATTTTATTTTTCCTCCTTTTTATTTGATTATTTTTCTTAATTTTTTTCTTAATTCTTCTTTAAATTTTTTGTTGCCTATAAAGCGATGATGTCTATCTTTCACTAATTTTGAATTTTCTTGATACATTTTAAAAGCGTATTCGACCGCATCTTCTATGCTTTCGAATTTACCACCTTCGAGTAAAATATTTTCAACATAACCGATATAATTATTGATGATTTCGCTATTTGCCATTTTTGCTCCTTTCTAAATTAAATCTTCAAGATTTTTCTTTTCTTTTTTCTTTACATAGTGGATGTAATATTTCATTGTCGTTTGCATTGATAAATGGCCTAAATGTTGTTGAACTTCTTTTACACTGTAGCCTTTATCAAACATACGTGTTGCAAAAGAATGTCTTAGACCATGAGGGGTAATATATTTCAAACCAGACATTTTTAGATGTTCAGATAACAAATTTCTAATTTTGCTTCTATTTATTGGATTTGAATTTTTAGAAAATGCATAATCATTTTCAAATTTTTCATTTTTAGTAAAGTAATCATTAATTTCTTTCATAAATGATTCTGGCATGTCTATTATTCTGGCTTGACCATTTTTTAATTTTGTTTTCACTTTATTGTGGTTATCTATTTGTTTATTAATTTTTATTTTTAAATTTTTAAAATCAAAATCACAAACTTTTAAAGCTTGCCATTTGCCGATTCTTAAAGCACCATAAAAAAGAGTTAAAATTGGTATTAAAAAATCATGATCGGTATTTTCAAAAGTTTTTATAAATTTATTAAAATCTTCATAGTCATTTTCTAAATAATTATTTTCTATTCGATTATTAATAATTTTTACTGGCTCCAGAATATCTAAGCAATTTTGTGCTATTTCGATATTTATTAAGCCTCTTTTCCTTGCAAAAATTATTAATTTTCGCATCATTGATAATTTATTGTTAATTGTGCTTGTTTTTAAATCTGCATTTTTTAAGTTTGATTTAAAATTGTCCATGGTGTGATATGAAAAACAATCTGACAAACTTGATGCATTAACACAGACTGACAAAAAATATTTATTAAATGTAGATTTATAATTGCTTATAGTTTCTGCATCAATTTGATTATTTGATAGCGAGTCATAAAAATAATTCAATAAATTATCAATATTTGTAATAGTAGTGTAATTATCTTTAGAATGTTTGAGCTTGTAGTCATTAATTTGATTAAACTCAATTGATTTCATATATTTTAAATTAACTAAATTCAATGACCATTCCTTATTTCGTATATTAATATTTTTATATCCGTTTGAAGTTTTAATTTTAAAATTGATGTAATAAGTATTTCTTTTTTTATCCTTTACTATAGCCATTTTAGCCTCCTTATGAAGGCCTTCTAATGTTTTATTAAAGGGCCCATTGACTGATAATTCTTCATAAATAAAGGCACAATATGTATTCGCTATAAAATGCTAGACATTTTTTGTCACATTTTTCTATGTTTTGGCAATTTTAGGCACAGCAAGTGCAATAAAATGTCAGTCTAGGACACATTTTGCAATATTGGGCACATGTGCTTTACGAACTCTGCATCTCCGCCAAAAAATGTCTAATGTCTAGGTTAACCTAGATTTTTTTATTTAATAGCGATTAAAAATCAAGTGAAATTATAAACATCGTAAACGTGTAAACGTCGTTAATTAACACTCTTTTGAAAATTACTTTGTCTAAAATAAATGCCTTCTGAAGTTCTAATAACTTATAGATAAAGTTATGTATGTGGGGTTGACCTATCTTCAACAACTGACCTTACTTGTGCAGTTCTTTATGTTGAAAAACAAGGTAAGAAGTATTTAATAAGTCGTTTCTTTATGCCTAGTGATGTTTTAAAAGAGAGAATTCAAGAAGATAGTGTTCCTTATGATATTTGGGTTGAAAAAGGATACATAACTTTAACTGATGGTTCTTAAAATGATTTTAGTTTAGTAACTCAGTGGTTTAGAAGTATGATTGATAGATATGACATTAGACCTTTATTGGTTGGTTATGATCCATGGAACTCACAATATTGGGTTAAAGAAATGGAAGATATGGGCTTTGAAATGGAGAAGATAAGGCAAGGCGTTTATACATTATCTGAACCTATGAAACAACTTGAAGCAGACTTAATAAACCATACTTTAAATTATAACAACAATCTAATTATCAAATGGTGTTTAGCTAATACTCAGGCTAAGGTTGATGTGAATGGAAATATCCAACCATCAAAATTTAATTGCAGACTAAAAAGAATTGATGGAACAGTAGCAACAATTATTGCTTATGCAACACTTACTAGGTATAAGTTAGATTATGAAACAGCGGTGAAATAATTAAAAAATGTACTTGACAAAATAAAAGAGTTATAATAAAGACGCAAATCGAGGTAGTTCTATGTTTAACAAATTCATAAAAGTGTCATTGTTACCTGTAGTGGCTACATTGACCATTAGCTTATTTTTAACCAATTTTTCTACAAACATCTGCGACGAAACTGCAGGTCAAATTAATAAGGAGACAACAGAGGATGTTCGGCTTGAGCAGCCATCAGAAAATTTTGATGTTAGTGTAATTGATTCTGAAAAAACATTCGATTCGGAGATTGAAAGTTTTAGATTTTCTTCTCCTGTTGCAATTGATTATGTAAGTGGGGAAGGAAAGGTTAATCTCGTAGATTACGAATATAATGATGGCGAGGTTTCTTGTGATTTAACCAACTTTGATGATGGAACCGACATTATTCTTGCTTTTTACAAGGATAACGAATTAATTGATAGGTGCACTCTTTATTTTGCTGAGTCTTCAGATGGACTTATATATTCATCTGCAATTTCGTTAGATACTGCTTGCAGAAACGCAGGTCAAGAATTGAATTACAACCTTGTCAACGAAAATGCTGAGATAAATATTGAATCTGAAGATCAACCATCTATTAGACCTTATGGAATTGGTGCCAGTGGGTCCGTTTATGGCACATTGAAGTGGACTGATGAACAAGGCAATACACATCCGCTTATAGGCGCAAAAATTAAGGTTACTATGTCTATGAGTTGGTGGAGTGCTGAAACGTATACTGATGCGAGCGGTTATTACAGAATAGATTATACTGACATTTGGCATTTCTTTGGTGGGCTTCCAATGGTTCATATCTACACAGAAAGTGATAATGTCAAAGTGCTTAATGGCGGAACATATGAAAAAACGTACGAATTCAGTTCTGGAAGCGGAGGAGAGTTTTCCTATACATTTTCTCCAAATAATGATGGAGATATGGGAAAAGCAATGATGGTCTTTCAGGGTGCTAAAAATTTCTCCGATTATGCTGAACAATTAAATGGTGGTATTCCTATAGAGTTTTGCAATGTCCAATATCCTGATGGCACAGAAGGCGCATACTATGATGGAAATGGAACGATTCATCTTAGTGCCGAACCTCCTAAAACCAGCACTTCTCCGGAAGCTTATGCATCATGGGATGTGCTTGGACACGAATATGGTCATCATGTTCAGAAAGTTTTTGGTATAAGTGCAAATCCAGGTGGAACACATTATATTCCAAGCAACAACATTGATGATCAGTATAATTCCGGATATTCTTTAGCTGAAGCAAAAGATAGAGGTCAAAAACTTTCTTGGGGCGAAGGATGGCCAACCTATTGGTCGACTGTTGCACAATCTCATTTTAATAATGATTTAAAGATCATTTATAGTGTTGGGGATACAAAGTATACATCTACAAACGGTTTTAATTATGAGCTTGATTTTTATGGAAGCGGTCATGGTGATGCCGACGAACAAGCCATTCAGCGTTTTCTCTTTAAATTGTATGATTCAAAAACTGATAATTACGATAAATTTGCTTTGGGAGAAACCACTCTTTGGAATATTGTTGTTGTTAATAAACCAGTTACTTTTAGTCAATTTATTCAGGATTTATATGATGATGGCTATGATAAGCATAATTTAGGCATTTTATTAGACCAATACAATGTTATTGATGGAAATATTAGTGCAACAAATTATCAATATTTTGATAAGCTGCCAACATTTACTTGGTCTACTAAGTCTGGAAGTAATAAGTTAAAATTTAATCAATTCGATTTGTATTTTGAAACACCTTCTGGGTATTTGATACAAAAAATAAGTAATCTTTCGTCTTCTGGTGATTCTGTTTCATATACACCTACAAGTACTATTTGGCAAAGAATTTATAATGCTATGGGCTCTACTTTCGATGTATATTTCGTTGCAAAACAAACTTATTCTTATATAAGTGGCAACTACTATTCTGAAGTGACTAGTTTTTCAAAACCTAGCATGTATTCTTCTGGAAAGGTGCAAGTTAAACCTAATGAATGGGGTTTCGAGGGAAGATATTATTTTCCTAATGAAATAGATGATATTGAAAGCTTGGAAGATGATCCAAATAACATACGTTTCTCTAGTTTTACTAAAAACGGTTTAACAATTACTACTGAACGATTAAGATGTGGGTATATTGAAGATTCTTATGTCAATCTTTCTCCGCGCCGTGAAGATGCAGGATATGCTTATTTCGAGATGAATTTCAATAAACCTGTATATTCTGTTTTGTGTAGCGTTGGTCTATGGAGTAGTGGAGAAAATTTGGATGGAACTGCAATATTGATGGCAAAAGACGCTAATGATAACTGGATCACTTGGATAGATTTATTATCTCTTGATTTGAAGACTAAGGAGCAAGGCCTTAATCGATATTATTCTTATTTCTCAAGTGGAATATATGGAATTAGATTTGAATGCACCGCTACAGCGACTGGAAGTAGAAATAAAGGAAGGCTTTCAATCGATGATCTAGTCTTTGGAACAAAGTCTGGTTCTAACGAAAATAAATATTACATTACTAATTACGGAAAAACATCAGCTTAATGAGGAGGCGATTGACATATGAGATGTAGTAAAACTAAATTCTTATCTTTGATTGCATGTTCTTTGATACTAGCTAGTTGTAATGATCAACCTAATAGTTCAATTTTAAATGTTGGTTTCAATGAATATCATGGTGCCTCTGGTCCAACACCTCAAGTTGGACTAGCTTTTACTGCAGATGGCGAACAACCCTTAAATGCAACTTTCGATGTATATGTAGGTGTAAGGAAAGGCTTTACTGAACTTTGGGAAAGTGATTTATGGGAATGCAATCCAGGATATGGAAAATTTGCAATTAATAGAGTTATAGAAAATGAAGATGGAACCGAACTTCAAAGTGATTATATAATTTTGGATGATTTTCCTAATGATGAGAAATATCCTTTAACATATGAAGCCATTGAAGGTACGACTGATGGTGTAATTAGCCACTATGAAGAATTTGTCGTTAATACATTTGATTTCAATACAATTGATGTATTAAGAGGCAGTATCGGTTTTTACCTTTGCTATTATGATGATGTCAATTCAAAAGAGTTTGAAGAAAATGTATACTTATATGGCATTTCTTGTGGTGGCAAACTAAATTTTGAGAAAATTGATGAAACTATTATTTTTACTAAATAGATTTATCCTAATATTCATGCCCTGATGAATACAAACTTGTATAGCCATGCGAGCTTCAATTGTCAGTCTTTTTCTTTGTTTATTTTTTCTTTTCACATAAATAACTCCTTCCTAATTCCTAATAAGCAAAGAATATATAAAAAAGAAAAAATAGTTATAAAATAGTTAGAGTTGCATTGACTTCGTCACTTAACATTGTAAGACTTTTTATTTTTGATTGTTACCTACAAATAAAACGGTATCAATTGCCACAGAGATGTTGAAAAATGTCACGAATTATGTATAATACTAAATACATCCAGTGGATAGCGGATATATGAAACAAATGCGTGAGCGAATTTTATTTGCTGAAGATGGAAGTATCTTTGCTACTTCTAACTTCGCAGATTTTGTTGATTCGGCAACTGTGCGACAAAGTTTGAACCGTCTTGTTCAAGCAGGAATATTACGGTGCGTCGTTCTTAGAGGAATTTTTGAAAAGCCGAAATATAGTTGCACTCTCAATGGGTTGTAGAAGCAAATCGAGATGCAGTAGCAAAAGCTTTGGCTCGTACTTATCACTGGACAATCGCACCGTTTGGTAACGCTGCCCTATACCTATTAGGATTATCTAGTAAAGACCCGACTGTTTGGTCCTACATTAGTAATGGAGCATATAGAACCTATGAATGGAATTCAACTAGACTTGAGTTCAAGTATAGAACAAATAAAGAGCTCTTAGGATTATCTTATCCGGCTTTATAAAAATTGCGTTGCTTAAAGCAAAATCTGATGTGATATTTGATATATAAATTGAAATTCAGTGTGCAATTGGAGGAGATCCGGTTATATGCCATGAGCGGTATGTCTTTGGCGAACTTGACCTTGATGAGTTTAGGTCAAACAACAAAAGTTTGGATCAAGATAGATGTAATACAAAAAAATACTTTTAAGGGTTATGCTGTTAAAAATTCGATGCTATTTTAGAAGGTGGAAAAAACTATGGTAACAGAAAAAGCAGGTGGATATATTTCAAGACTTGAATTTAACACTGGCGAATCACTCGATGTTAAACAAAACGATATTGTTGTGTTTGTTGGTCCTAATAACTCAGGTAAAAGTCAATCTCTCAAAGATATTTATACCTTATCATTAAAGAAAATATCAACTATTGTTGTCTCTGATATTGAGATTAATAAGAGTAAAGAATCACTTCTGCCTCTACTACAGAGCCTTTCAAGCGGAAATGATCAAGGCTCATGCACGAATTATTCTGTTCTTGGTCATGTTATCAGTTATTGGAAAGAATCTTCCGATAGTTCATTTTTGAATAACTCATATTATGGCGAGTTTCGTGATTTATTTGTCGCAAATCTAGATACAGCAGCACGTTTAAAAATTTGTACTCCTCCCAATAGTATTAACAGG
>CALVRV010000023.1 GCA_944358865.1 uncultured Bacilli bacterium
CTAAGGAGATATCATGAGTCAAATTAATGATTATAATTCAAATAATGAATTTAATAATTTTCTTGTTGAAGAAATTATAGCTAGTAAAGAAAAATCACATGAGACAGGAGAATATAATGAAATTCAAATTGAAAATGGACTTATTGTTAAAGTAAGTGAAGAAGAATCATCTAGTTCAGAAGAAGAATCATCAACTTCAAAAGTTATTTCTTTTGGTAGCTCGATTGGTATGGTCGCGGGTGTTGGAGGCATTGTTATTGGAACAATTACTAGTGTTACAACATCATTATTATTTTTAAATACGCAAAGCATAATCGGTATTAGTCAAGCACAATGCTTTTTTCAATTATCTAATGCAAATTATCAAGAATTAAATATTCATTTAGAAGATGAAAATGGTAATCTTTTACAATACGCTGATCTGTTTCCAACTGATTTAGATAATCAATATGTCGCACAATTTTATGATTTATCTCCTAGCTCAACTTATTATTTAAAAGGAATAGATGATAATGGTAAAGAAGTATCATTAGGAGAAAATAATTATTTTACGACTCTAGATATTCCTAATTATGATATCAGTGTTGACACTAGTAATTATAATAAAACTCTTAATCAATATGATTTAACTTTTACTATTGATAATCCAAATAATTATCATATTGATGGCTTACTTATTTGTGAAAATGATGAAACTTTAAATCAACACCTTTTAAAAACAGACGGTGTATATAATTTTACTTTACCTAACATTTTATCTTCGTATCGTTTAGAACTTTATCAAGAAGATTATCTTGTTGGGCAAACAACATTTACTGATTATGAAAAGATGAGTATAATTGATGAAACTCTTGAAATTGGCATATCATCATTTTATGCTGGATTAAATTTTGGTGAAATTAATTTTGAAAATATTGATATAAGTATTATTACAAGTGATGGTAATAAGGTAAACGGTGTTGAAGCTGGTCTTGATGGATATGTTTTATATGTTATGTGTTATAGCCTTGCTCCAAACACTGATTACACTTTAAAGATTAGCGATATTAATAGAGAAACATTTACTTATTTTTCTTATCCTTTTAAAACTATTTCTGTTCCTAATTTTACGATTAATATTGATGATTCTAATTTTGATATTGCAAGTGGTGTATATGATTTAACTTTTACTATTGATAATCCTAATGAGTATTTTATTGATGCTTATTTAACTTGTCTTAATGATGAAACATTAAATGATTATTATTATTTTTATAGCGATTCTTTAAATATTACATTACCAACACCATATTCTATGTATCGACTTGATTTAAATCTAGAAGGGCACAATGTTGGTTCAACTGATTTTAGTTATTATACACCAATGAGTGTTGTTTTAGATACGTTAGTAATTGATTCAACATCATTTGAAACACAAGTAGATTTAGGAGATGTTCCTTTAGAAAATGTATCTGCTTTTATATATCCAAATGATATTATTGGTGATGAATTACAATTAGAAATTCTTCCTTCTGATATTGGCTCTTTAATATATTTAAGAATGGATCAATTATTAAATAATACTTCATATGTTTTAGAAATTAGAGATAACCAAAGACCGACACTTGTCTATCTTAGTTATCAATTTACTACACTAGCTTAATTTTAAACTATAGAGAAAGGATGTGGTGATTATGCTTAAAATTAAGAAAAATAAAAAAGCAATGGTAACAATTCATTGTATTATTATCGCTATTATTGTGTGTGCTTATGTCTTATTAATTGTTGGATCGTATTTTTGGAATGATGAACACTGGTATCAAGTTTTTAATCCTTTTGTTAAATTTCCAACGGAAAGTACATCACCAGATTATGTTTTAGACATGTTTGTAAGAATAGTATCACTTAGTTTTGTTGTTGTTACTATTACTCATGTTGTTCGTTTAATTTTAAATATTATTGGTTTAAAAATAAAAAGAGGTCAATCCTTAGCAAGCTTACTTTCTAGCTTTAGTAAATATTTAGGTGCGATTATATTAATATTTTCAATATTAGGAACATTAGGAATTGATACGACCGTCTTACTTGCCAGTGCTGGAATATTATCTTTAATTGTTGGCCTTGGTGCACAGCCACTAATCGAAGATATTTTTGCAGGAATATTTATTGTTTTTGAACATACTTTTGATATTGGTGACATTATTGTGGTCGATGGTTTTAGAGGAACAGTTAAAGAAATGGGAATAAGAACTACTAAAATCGAAGATGCTGGTGGAGATATTAAAGTTATTAATAATTCTGATATACGTACTCTTATTAATATGACTTCAAAATTATCTACAGCAATATGTGATATATCAATTAGTTACACTGACAATATTGAAAAAGTAGAAAAAGTTTTAAATGAAAATTTACCAAAGATAAAAGAAAAATATAAATATATCGCAAATGGACCAACATATGTTGGCATTCAATCTCTTTCTGATAGTGCAGTCGTCCTTCGTGTTATTGCTGAATGTAATGAAACAATGCGTTATCAAGTGCAACGCGATATTAATCGTGAAATTAAAATATTGTTTGATAAAAATAACATTACTATTCCTTATCCACAAATTGTTGTTCACACTGCTAAAAAAGATGATGAATAATTTAATTTATTCAAGCTCTGTTTTACCTTGATATAAAGAATAATATTTACCTTTTAATTTTAATAAATCTTCGTTAGTACCACGTTCAATAATTTTACCATGCTCTAAATATAAAATAGCGTTAGCGTTTTTTACAGTTGAAAGACGATGAGCAATAACTAAAACAGTTCTATTTTGCATTAATTTATCCATTGAAGCTTGCACTAATTTTTCACTTCTCGTATCTATATTAGAAGTAGCTTCATCTAAAATTAGTAAAGGTGGCATACTTAAAGCCGCTCTTGCAAGCGCTAATAATTGCCTTTGTCCTTCTGATAAGTTATGGCCATCATCATATAATACTGTTTCATATCCTTGTGGCAACATCTTAATGAAATTATCACAATTAGCGATTTTTGCGGCTTGAATAATTTCATCATCGCTAGAGTGCATTCTTGAATAACGGATATTATCTTTGATTGTACCAGTAAATAAATGCGTATCTTGAGTAACCATAGATATAGATCTTCTTAATGAATCTAATTCGATATCATTAACATTTATTCCATCATATAAAATTTCACCAGAATCAATGTTATAAAAACGTGTAATTAAGGAAATAATTGTCGTTTTACCGGCACCTGTTGAACCAACAAAAGCTATTTTTTGTCCATCTTTTGCATAAAAAGATATATTATCTAAAATGATCTTTTTCTTATCGTAACTAAAAGTAACATTTTTAAATACAATCTCGCCTTTTAAGTTTATAAGTTTATTAGTGCCATCTTTTAAAGGTATTGACCAAGCATATCTAGATTTATAGTCGTGTAAACTATTAGCGTCTCCTAATTTAACTAATTTGACAACGCCTTTATCTTCCTCTTCTTTTTCATCAAGAAATTTATATATTCTTTCTAAACCCGCTAGAGCGGTTAAGATATTATTAACATGCTGTGTAAACATATTAAATGGGGAAGCGCTTTGTCTTACATTAACCACATAAGTTGTTAAAGCGCCGATACCACTTATCCAATTGTTAACCAAGAATATACATCCTACAATACAAGCGACAGTAAATTCAAAATAAGATAAGGAAACAATTACAGGAACATTTAATTGTGTATGGAAAAATGATTTTGTAGAAGCATTTAGCCAAGCTTTATTGACTTTATCAAAATTTTTAAATCCTTCTTCTTCATGATTAAATGCTTTTTCAACTTTTGTTCCATTAATATCTTCTTCCACTTTAGCGTTAATATTAGCAATTTCAGCTTGTTGCATTGTAAAATATTTACGACATTTTTTAGTATTTATATAAATAAATAAGCATACACCAATCATAAAAGCATAAATAATTAACGCTAAATAAATATTAATAACCGCTAAAATAATAATTGTTCCAATAATATTACAAACACAAAGAATAATATTTGCAAAACTATCATTTAACGCTCCAACAAGAGTGTCAACATCATTTGTAAAATATGACATTATGGTTCCGTGATGATATTTATCAAAATACGCTAAAGGAAGATTTTGATTATGAATAGATAATTCTTTTCTTAAATTAAATAATACTTCTTGTGATAATCTTACCATTATTTGTGTATACGATAGATCACATATGACACCTGCACCATAAATGCACACTAATTCAATTGTATTAACTAATAATTCATTATAATTTTCATTTTTAATAGCGCCTTCAATAATTTGCCCCATAACATAAGAACCGTATATCTGAGCAAAAGAAGTGTATATTACTAAAATAATAACCAAAAATAATAGGTATTTCTTTTTACCAAAATATTGAAAAAGACGACCTAAAGTTTTTAATAAATTGTTTGGACGTGAATACTTATTTTGCGCCATTTTGATTCACTCCTATTTGTTGTAAATTATCAATGTCTCGATATATCTCGTCACATTGAATTAATTTTTCATGGTTACCAATATTTGTAATATTACCATTATCTAAAACTATTATTTTATCTGCATCTTTAATAGCGGATATTTTTTGAGAAATAACAATTTTAGTCAAGTTTGGCAAATATTTTCTTAAATTTTGCTTTACTTTTGCTTCAGTTATTTTATCAAGCGCACTAAAAGAATCATCTAAAATTAAGATTTTTGGATTTTTTAAAATGGCTCTTGCAATACAAATTCTTTGTCTTTGTCCTCCAGAAATAGATGTACCACCTTGTGATATTTCTGTATCAAATCCATTTGATAATTGATTGATGATAAAATCATAACATTCACTTATTTTGCAGGCGTTAATAATTTCTTCCATTGTTGCATTTTTATTACCCCAACGTAGATTATCTAAAACTGTTCCTTTAAATAGCAGTGGTGATTGGAAAGAAATAGATATTCCTTCTCTTAATTGATATAAAGAATAATCTTTAATATCGTGTCCACTTATTATAATTTCACCTTCTGTTGCATCATAAAATCGATCAATTAAAGATATTAGTGTTGATTTTGCACTTCCAGTTTGACCAATTATACCGACAAACTCCCCATTTTTAATTTCAAAATTGATATCTTTTAAAACATATTCATCACTTTTATCATGATATTTAAAATAAACATGCAAAAAAGAAATGTCGCCAGATTCAATTGTTAATTTAGAATCTTTTTTATCAATAATTTCACTATTAGTTTGTAAGACTTCATTAATACGATAACAACTAGCGCTAGAACGATTAATTGACATTAAAACATTTGATAACATGATGATTGTTGCTAAAAGTTGCATGACATAAGTTAAAAATGTTTGAATATCTTCTAACGCAATCGCATGACTTGGCTGCATATATAAAACACCACCAAAATAAATGATGCAGATCATTGTTATATAGTTTGCTAATTGTCCAGCAGGCATAGCTAAAGCATTAACTGATAATGTCTTTTTTGAAGTATTTGTCAACTTGGTATTAGCAATATTAAATTTTTTAATTTCATAATCTTTTTTACAATATGCTTTAATTGTTTTAATAGCGACGATAGATTCTTGGGTAATTCTATTGATATTATCTAATTGTTTTTGTATTAATAAAAATTTTGGTTTTACATATCGAATAATAAAGAAAATTATCCCTGCTAAAAAAATAAGAGCAGCGACAAATATTAATGATAATAGGGGTGAAATAATTAATGCAAAAATAAGCGAAAATATCATCATAAAAGGCGCTCTTAAAGCAGGGCGTAATGAAACACATAACGTGTCACTTAAAATTTGGACATCATTAGTTAAACGAGTAATTAAAGATGATATACGAAATTCATCAAGGTTTTTAAATGAATATTGTTGTATTTTTAAATATTGTGCTTTTCTTATTTCATAGCCAAACCCTCGACAAGCAATGGCAGAAAATTTAGCACTTCCAATACCTAATAAAAACGCTAATAAGGATAGGCCAACCA
The DNA here is from genome assembly GCA_944358865.1 of uncultured Bacilli bacterium. Classification (GTDB taxonomy): domain Bacteria; phylum Bacillota_I; class Bacilli_A; order RFN20; family CAG-826; genus CAJOOD01. The sequence goes on from CALVRV010000023.1 coordinate 6,036, forward strand.
TTATCAAAGCAATAATTAATGTGTAATTAGTATCAATTGTATAGGTAACATCATCTAATGTGTTTATGCCATTTTTTATTAACATATTCATTAAAAATGGTAGTGTTACTTCAAGCAAAGCTTCACAAACAATACATAAAATAGCTAGTATGAATTGTTTTTTATATGGTTTTAAATATTTAATAAAATTTCTTAACATAACAAATGTATTTTAGTATTAACAATTTAAAAATCAATATGCTTATTTTATTTCTTGTTCTTTATTTTTTGATATAAAATAATATTATGCGTGCGATGTTTATATATAACCCTAATAGCGGTCTTCAAAAAATAAATAACCGTCTATCTTATATTGTTGAAACATTACTTACTAAATATAGTGTAGTTGATGTTTTTAAATCACTAAATAAAGAAGACTTTATTAAAAAATGTCAAGAATCTTGTGGTGTTTATGATACCTTAATTTTTGCAGGTGGTGATGGCACTTTTAATATGGTAGTTAATGCATTAGCAAATAAAGAAAATAAACCAATATTAGGTGTACTTCCAACTGGCACTATAAATGATGCAGCAAAAAATTTTGGCATCAAAAGAAATTTAAAAAAAGCATTAAAAATTATTTTAAAACAAAATGCTAAATATTTTGATGTCGGAAAAATTAATGATCATTATTTTGCCTATGTTGCCGCGATTGGTGCTTATGCCGATATTCCATTAGTGACTTCTCCAAAAGTAAAGAAAAAAATTGGACCGCTTGCGTATTATTTTAAAGCTCTTCCTCGCCTTTTTAAAATTAGGAAGATTGAAGGAGAAATATTAATAGATAATAAAAAATTACTTCCTTATAAAACTCCATTTATTTTAGTTTTAAATTCCTCACATATGGGTGGTTTTAAAATTAATCCAAAAAGCAATATGAGCGATGGCAAATTTGACTTATATCTTTCTAAAACTGAACCATTTAATGGTATTTTCTCTTATCTATTATTTAAACATAGACTGCAACATTATTTGGTATCAAGTATGGAAATTCAAGTTCCAATCGATGATAATTGGGATATTGATGGTGAAAAAGGTCCAAAAGGTAATGTGAAAATAAGCGTTATTTGCAATGAATTTCGAATTTATCAAAAATAAGCCAATTTTTGCAAAGATTTTATAACTTAGTAATTAAAAACTTGCAAATTGCAATTATTTTTTAAAAATATATGAAATTTATATAGAATTGTTTTTCTTTTTATATTAAAATTTAAATAGATTTAGTAGGAGGAATTACTATGAAAAAGGCTTTAGGCGTTTTTACAGTGTTACACGTCATTGCTATTGTTGATTGGGTTATAGTTTTATGCTGCGCTTTTGCGTTTGCAAGTGGTGGTCTACCTTTTGTAGACGCTATGAGTAACTATTTTGTAACAGTTGGAAGTGTATTCACTAATATTTCAAACATTGGTAACGCTAGTGTTTATGGAACTTATAACTATGTCAATTTAGTTTTGTTTGTTTTAGCAGTTGCTTTAACCATTGTTTGGATTATTGTTTTGGGTGTTAAGAAAAAACCCGTTTATTTATGGTTTTTACCACTAGTTATTATTGGATTATTCCCAGCTATTTGTAGTGTTGGCCAAATGGATGATTTGATTAATTCTATTGTTAATAATGGAACTAATCCTGTTGATTTACCAGTTATTATTGTTAATTGGTTATTGCTATTACTTTCTTGTATTTCATTATTGTTCTTTGTTGTTTTCTATATCCTTGGATTAGTAAATATTTGTAGAAGAACTCCTGTTAGTGAAATGAAAGAATTTGAAAATGTTAATGCATTAGCGGATTCTATTCCTGAACCAACAGTTGAAGAACCTACCGTTTCATTTGATGAACCAATGCCAGAACCAGCACCAACATATGTTCAAGGTGTCGAACCAGAAGGTGAACCTTCTAGTGATAGTTCTGTTAAAGTTGATGATAAAGGTAATATTGATGCAGCAAGTCTAGCTCGCGCTATTCGTGATGCAGTTAGAGATATTGTTAGAGATGAATTAGCACGTGCTGAATTAAATAAACCTCAACAAGCACCTGCTCCAAATAATTCTACTATTACTGGTGCTACATTTGGTGGACCATTAATTGTTCAATACTTTAATGGCGGTATTAATTCTGTTCCTTCTCCTGTTAGTGAAGAACCTAAAAAAGAAGAACCAAAACCTGAACCAGAACCAGTAAAAGAAGAAGTCAAAGAAGAAGAATGTACATGTTGCTGCCATGAACATGTTGAAGAAGAACCTGTTCCAACTGAAGAAGTAAAAGAAGAAACTGTTGTTGAAGAAACTGTAAGTGAAGAACAACCAGTTGTTGAAGAAGAAAAAGTTGAAGAACCAGAACCAGTTGTTGAAGATAAAAAAGAAGAACCTGTCGTCGAAGAAAAGGTTGAAGAAGTTAAAGAAGAACCTGTCGCAGAACCTGTTGTTGAAGAACCAGTTCCTGAGCCAGTAAAAGAAGAACCTGTCGTCGAAGAAAAACCTGCTAAAGTTTATGAAAGAATTTCTTTCATCGATCGTATGATTGATGCTGACAAAGATATGCAAGAAAATTACAATATCTTAAAAAATGAAATTCTCTCCTATGGTGTTAAATCTCGTGTATCAAATTCTGGTGACACATTCCGTCTTCATAAAAAGACTTATGTTAAAATTACAATTGCTGGCAAGTCATTAAAATTATATTTCGCACTTGATCCTAAAGATTACGAAGATTCAACAATGCCAGTCCAAGATGCTGGTCATAAAGGCATCTATGCTGAAATTCCATTAGTCTTTAAAGTTAGAAGCGAATTATCAATGCGCCGCTGTAAAGATTTAATTCAAACTGTTATGGAAAAAGATCATCTTGAACAAGGTGAAATCCAAGACATTGATTGGATTAAAGATTTAAAAGCTATTTCTTTAGAAAAAGATAAAGAAGAAAAAGACGAAGACTAATATTTAAAAACTATTAATCATTAAGAACGTAGGAAACTGCGTTCTTTTCTTTTTATAAAAAACAATGTATATTATGTTCATGGATTTAAGAGATTTTAAACCTGAACCACGTAGTGAAAACGAGCCAAAATTTGATCCAAAAAATAAAGCAGATCGACGTTTGGTTATTATTTTTAGTGTTATTGCTATTATTTTTGCAATTATTGTTATCGCGTGTTTTTTAATTTATTATTTACTTTTTAATTAGTTATGAATGTTGATCATTATTTTAAAAAAGAAAATCTTGATTTAAATTTAAAAGATAAAATATTTGTTATTACAGGTGCAAATTCTGGCATTGGTTTTGCTTTAGCAAAACTTTACGCTAAATATCATGGTAAAGTTATTTTTGCTTGTCGAAATAAAGATAGGGCAAATGCCGCTATTGAAAGAATTTTAAAATTATATCCTGATTTTGATTATGATTTTATTTATTTTGACCAATCTAATCAAAATAGTATTAAATTATTTATTGAAACATTGTATGAAAAATATCCTAATTATCATAGCTTAATATTAAATGCTGGTATTTTAAAAGCTGCTAAAGAAGAAAAAACAAATGAAGGTCTATTTCTTATAAATGGCACTAATTTTATAAATTTAGTTTTTTTAATTAATGAATTAGTAAAGAAAAATGGTGTTAGCGAATATAGACATAAAATTATTTTCCAAGGTTCTTTAATGACAAGTTTTGCTCATTATAGTAAAAGTTGCTTATTAAAAAGCAATAGTAAAGGTTTTTCTTCTTATAATGTTTCTAAATTAGGGGTAGAATCTTTATTTTATTTTTTGTCTACAAATAATAAAAATATAAATATTAATTACTATCTAGCCGAACCAGGTGTATGTAAATCCAATATTTATCATTTTTTACCATCATTTTTATCAAAAATCGCTGATGGATTTGTATCTATATTTTTTCATAGTGCTGATAAAGGATGTTTAAGCGCTTTTGTTTTATCAATAAGTGACAAATATCATATATTAAGACCACGTGGTTTATTATCAATAAGAGGTTTTCCAAAACAATATAAAATTCGAAAGAAAGTTAAAAAATATTATATCGACATAATAAAACAAGCTAAATCTTTACTTTAGTTTACTAACATAATTCATATATTTTTGATAGACTAAATCGCATACTTCTTCAATTGAATATTTTTCTGTATCAATAATTTCATCAGCGTCATGTAGTTTTTCAATTGCGAATTCTATTTGATCTTTTTTGATTCTATTTTTAGCATCTTCAATTTTATCGCCACGATTAATCATTCTTTGATAACGAGTATTTTCACTTGCTAATAAGGCAATTGAAAATAATGCTTTATTTTTTAATTTTTTATATGCATCTAATCCATTTGGATCAACGACAACACATTTATTATCGGCAATTTGATCTTTTCTTGACCCATAATAATTTCCATTATAAATAGTGTACTCAACAAATGCGTCTTTATTTATTAAATCAAGAAATTGTTCTTTGCTAACGAAAAAATAGTCTTTACCATCTTCTTCATTAATTCTTTTTTGACGTGTTGTCGTGGTTATAACTTTAACAATGTTATATTTTTTCGCTAAAGCTTTAGCGACTTCAGTTTTTCCACTTGCACTTGCTCCCACTAAAATAATCATGTCTTAATTATATACATAAATTCTATATTTTTTTATTATTTTTCATTTTTTTTAGCATTTTTTGATTTTTTTGCCTTTAAGTAAGTAGGAGGAATCAAAAATGATGCCAGTAATTTATAATTCAAACCTTAACGATAAAACTAAAATTAAACTAATCGCAAAACAATATGGAGCCTCTTGTCATAATATTGTTTCATTTAATTCAAATTATAGTGATATTTATTTTGTTGAAGTTTTAAAAAGAGCTTTTTCTAAGATGTCACTTCAAGGTCAAACTTACATTAATAATTCTTATTTTTATCAAGATAAAAACAATTGGTGGAAAGATATTTATAGTAAATCAACTTATTATCGATTAAAGAAAAAATATTTATCTGAATTTATTCATAATGTGGAGGAAACTTATGCATTTTTTAATTAAGAGTTTAGCTTTATTTAGTGTTGCTTCTTCAATTTATGCACCTATTAAATATCATCCAATCTATTTAACTATTTTAAATATTGATAAATTAACTAGAGACGAAGATAAAACTATTGTAGCGTCTTTGAAAAGTAAATCGACTTATAATGACGTAATAGATTTTGATTACTGGGCTTATATAATTAACGCAAAAGGTGAAAAAGAATTACATCTTGAAAATTATGTTAATATCTATGGACTATATTCTGGTGTTCCAGCCTATACATCATTAAAAATATATACTAAACAATTCGAAGAAACTAATCCAATTGAATGTGTATTTAGAGTAACTGTTGACGCTACTCAAAAATATATAACCGAAGTTCCTTGTCGAATATACGAATATAAAGATTATGATTTTGATATATCAACATTGATTGGCAAAGGTAGATTTGAAAACCCATATTTTGATTTAAATATTGCAAATAATAAGGCTTTGTTTTATACCGATTATGTTAATTTTGATAATTGGCCTATCCAATTTGAATTGCCATATTATCATGATTTAGATTTATCTACACTCCAATTTACTTTTGAAAGTGATATAGCAATAAGTTATGATTCTTGTCAAATATCATTTGTAGACACAAATAATATTTTTCCATATCTTAGTGACGCTAAAAAAAGAGTAACTATTCCTTTAAAAATTAGTAAAGTTAATCCAAGCGGTAACATATATAGTTTTAGTTTTGCTAATAAATTATTTGTTAATTCTTCTAATGAAATATCATTTATAAAAAGAACATCTTTTAAAGAAACTAATACTTTTTATTTACCAATAGGAAAAAAAGATATTTTTGAAAAATACAATTTATCACTTAAAATCACAGGATTAGGAAGAAATAAAATAGATTATCATTACAACTTTAATTATGTCACTAATAATAATCTTGTTGGATCTTGTAATGATTCTTCTTATTGCATAATAGGAGGAATGCGTTAATGATTAGCGCTTTAATTAGTTTAGTAATTGGTGTTCTTTCTTTTCAAGTTTTTAGTTTAACTTATCAATTAGGTGGCATTAACCGAACAATTGTTAATATGCCAAAAGCTGTATTAGAAAAAGCTTTAGTGTTAGAAAGAGTAAATTCAGATAAATATTATGTTTATTTTGATCAAGATAATTTAATTTTATCAATTAAAAATTATTTAGATGACAATATGTCTAAATATTGTGATCAATATAACATAGAAACAAACTATTATTTACCTCAGTTAAATAATCGTCCTTGCACAATTGATAAATGTAATGGTGTTAACGTAACAATAACTTGTCGTATCTTACTTGCGTTTGATTATTCAAAAACGATGTATTACGAAATTGTGGAGGGAGCAAAATGAATAGTCAAAAAGTATATGAATTTATTACTAAATCTTTTTTATCACCATTATTTTTAGATGAAGAAGTAACTGATATTTCTTATAATGGCAAAGATTTTTATTATCAAAATAATTTATTTGGAAGACAAAAATATGAATTAGATATCTCATCTTACCAGGTCTTAGATTTTTTAAGACAAATCGCTAATTTATGTCAAGAATCTTTTTCAATTGCCAGGCCTATTTTAGATGTTTCAATTAAAAATATTCGTTTAAACGCGACATATTTAAATGTGGCAAGAAATAATTATGATGAAAGCGTCACATTTTCCATCCGTATCGCTAAAAATAATATTGATGTTAATAATAAGGATTTTATGAGTGATGATGTTAAAAAATTTCTTCTTAATAAAATTAAAAACAAACAATCAATAATAATATGTGGTCAAACATCAACTGGAAAAACTGAACTTCAAAAATACCTAATTAGTCATTTAAAAGAAAATACTAGAGCAATAATTATAGATAACGTTTTAGAATTAAATAGTTTGACTAAACTTGAGCATATTGATGTTACATGTTGGCAATATGATGAAACAAATAAATTTATTAATTTATCTTCTCTTATCAAAAATTCATTAAGAAACAATCCTGATTATTTAATAATTGCTGAATCTCGTGGAGAAGAGATGAGTGACATAATAAACGCTGTATTAGGTGGGTGTCCTATAATTACGACATTGCATTGTCAAAATATTAATTCTGTCATTGAAAGGATGGTTTCTTTATGTTTGCTTTCAAAAAGACAATTAACTCCAGAATATATTAAAAACGACATTGTTAATCACATTCATTATTACGTTTATTTAAAGTCGTTTACAAATAAAAACGAGATGATTAAAAGATGTGTAGAACAAATAGCTATTTCTTTTCCTGACGAACAATTAAAAATCATCTATGATCGATCAAAAAACATAAATGAATTAGACCAATATGAAAGGAGCAATGAATTATGAAAAAAATAATTTTTATAGATATTTTAATTGTTTTATCGGTTGGATTATCTTGTTTTATTGCTAGCGATAATTGGATTTTATCACTCATAATAACATTACTTTACATCGTTTATTTATTTGCAATATTTAATATTATTTTAAAAAAATATAACAATAACGTTTTAAAATATCATCAATGTTATAACTTTATTAACGATTATGTTGCTGCGATAAGTTCTTATCAATCTTTACTAGGAGCATTTGACGCGATATATGAAAACTTTAATGATGATTTAAAAAAAGAACTAGAAGGTGTTAATGATGTTGATATTTTAGAAAAAATAAAATATCTACAATCATATTTTCCTTTTCATGTCTATTATATGTTTTGTCAAATTATAGAATTATATGATCATCAAGGTGGAGATATTTTAAATATGTCTTCCTATTTAATAAAGCAGGTAAGAAGTATTGAAGAATATGTAAATGCATGTACAAAATATCGAAGTTCAAAAATAGTGGAATTAATTATTCTTTGGGCTTCTTGTCTTTTAATTTTAATATTTATTCGCTTTGGCTTGGCATCATTTTTTGAAACATTAAAAAATGAATTTATTTACGTTTTATTTATCGCTATTTTCTTTGCATTCTTATTATTTTGTTTACATATCGCCTTAAATCGACTTTTTAAAATAAATATTAGGGGGTTTTCTAAATATGAAAAAAATTAACGGATTTTTGCAAAGTTTAAATTTAAATTTTAAAAAAGAATTATGTTTATATTTATTTACTAATCTTATCTTTATTGGTCTTGCTATCGCTATTTATATTTTAACTAACAACCTATTCTTTTTAAGCATTATTGTCTTATTGGATGTATTTTGTAATATTGCATTAATAATGCGTTATTCATTTATTAAAGATAAGATATTAAAATCTCATGAAGATGAATTTATATATTTTATTCAATATTTAGAAATTTTCTTATCTAATGGCTATAACGTCTATAGTTCATTTATTGCAATTAAAAGTTTTATGTCTTATTGGATGCAGGATCGTATCGATGAATTGACTCTTGCGATTGACCAAGACAAAACAATTGCGCCTTACATTAATTTTAGTAAAAATTTTAAAACACCAATTGTTAGTAATGTCATGATGAACATTTTTCAAATGGTCAATCAAGGTGAAGATGTTAAAAAGCTTGAACAATTTGATCTTTTATTTATTAGATTTTTTGAAAATCATCAAGAACTAGAAACAATTAAAACAAAAAAATCAATGGACAATCTATCAATATTTCCACTTATTGGCGCGGGTATTATCACTATCATGCTTATTGTAGGTGTGGTCATTATTATGGAGGATATGATTAATGTCTTATAAAATTTCAATGATTTTATCAATGGTATTTGTTTCGTTATTTTTCTTATTAGGTATTGATTTTATCAACTTACAATGCGCTTATACAGAATTAGATCAAAAAGCAATCGCTATTAGTTATGAAATATCAAAAACAGGCACTACAAAACCTAGTTTTATAAAAACTTTGGAACAAAAATATGATGTCACTTTTATTTGTAACAGCAATTGTTCAACTAAGGTAGGTGATGTAGTAACTTTTACACTAATTGACACTTTTAAGCCTTATGTCATTAGTCAAGAAGTAATGGAAATTACAATTCAAAGGACATCAATTATTGGATTTTATTCTTAAAGGAAGGAGGGGAGAAACTAATGTCAGAAATTAAAGGACAATTATTAGGTATATTACTAGTTATTGGTATTTTTGGAATTGTCGCAACAGCGCTTATGGGTGTATTTTCCAATTTAACTGAAAAAGTTTCAAGTGAAGCTAATTCAATTCCAACAAAAATCACTTTGCCAGCAGCAGCAAAACCAGCACAAGAATTATTACATTATTAATTTTATAAAAACCTGGGGCTGTTCGAAAACCTAAAAGGTGAATGACAGCTCCTTTTTATTATGTAAAAGAGATGAAATCGTAAGAAATCAT
>CALVRV010000024.1 GCA_944358865.1 uncultured Bacilli bacterium
CCATCATATGGCAAAAGATTATAGCGAGCTTGCAAATCTGCTTTTTGAACTAATAATTTTTGTATTTCTTCAAAACTATTCATTTAGTGAAACCTCTTAGTAGGGAACTTTTACAATAAAATAATATCATATTGTTCCCTACCATACAAGCAATTTAAACCTATCAAAATCGAGGGGTTTAGCATGTGAAACATTTCTTTTATTTAACTACTTCTATCAGATTTTGCGTATATACGCATTTTTAGATATTATAATTAAAAAATCATTATGCAGGTCAAATTATGTCTAATAGAATATATTAAATAAAAAAATGTCCAATTGCTCGGACACATCTCATTAATTTTGACAGAATTTGTTTTAATTTTTGGTTTTAATGGCAGGGGTGACAGGAATCGAACCCGTATTAGCGGTTTTGGAGACCGTTGTACTGCCGTTGTACTACACCCCTATTAAAAGCGCTTATTCATTTTACTAAAAATAAACGCTTATAACAATATTATTTTTATTTATTTTGGAATTCTTTGACAGCTTTATTTACTAAAGACATATCTACTTTTCCTAAAAAATTATTCTTAAAATATTTCATTACATTAGGAATAGATTTATCATCTAATTTTTCAATTTCAGATAATATTTCATCATAAGAAAGCATTTTTGGAAGATATTGTTTGACATAATTTATTTGTCTTTCAACATCGTTTACTTTATCAATATTATTAACTTGTTGATAGCCTTCTTTTTCTTCTTCTAATTCTTTAATAGATTTAATAATAATTGCTATGATGTCGCTGTCTAAAAGTTCTTCGTTTTTGCTTCTTTTTTCAACTTCTAATATTTTAATTTTATTTAAAACAACACTTAAAATACCTCTTAAAACATTATCATGATTTTTTAAAGCTTGAATATTGTCTTTTTTTAATTGCTCATAAATCATATTTTAAACCTCCTCAGGTAAAATTATATTAGCATATTTTTTAAATATGAATAAAATATAATTATGGTTTTTTTAACTTATCTGTTTTTATTTATAATTGCATCACTACTATATGGAATTTTATATAATATTTATTATATTTTACTTAAAAGAAAATTTATTAATTTTAATGAATCGATATTACCGAGCAATATTAAAATTGGCTTTTTATTTTCTTTAATATTTTTATTTAATTTAATAAATTATTCTTCAAATGATATTGTTAATTCTTTAATTTCTTTTATTATCGCTTTACCATTATATATATTAGGAATTTATATTGATAAAATTATAAATAAAAGAATATTTTATTGTAAAAATAACGTTGAAATTACTTTAAAAAACACGCAAAACTCACTTATTTTTATAATATTTCAAATTATTATTGTAACTATAATGGCTATTTATTCATTTATAATTCATCAATATTTTTTAACTTATTTTTTAAACGCTATAGAAAGTAATTTAATTATCTTTACAATTATTATTACTTTCCTAACTTTAATTATTATATTTGATTATACATATGGATTGATATTTAAATTTAATAATAAGAAATTATTTAGACAAAATAAAATGATAATTAACTTGAATATGTTATTCATGTTTTTAAATAATGAAAAATATTTTTATAAATTCAATATTAAATTAGATAATGATGATATTATTAATTTTAAAAATTCTAAATATTATACGTATTTATCAAGACAGATAGATTATTATTATTTTATTAAAAACGATAAATAATATTTATTTAAGACCAATAAGTTTTTTTAAAATAGAAATTTTTGAAGAATTATAAGGTGGGTATTTTATATTTAATTCTTTTTTACCTTTTAAAAGCACTGATTTATAATGTGTAAAAGTTTCAAATGATTTCTTACCATGATATGAGCCCATACCAGATTTTCCAACACCACCGAATGGAAGATTTTCATTAGTAAGATGCATAATGACATCATTAAAACATCCACCACCATAAGACATAATATTAAATACAGTTTTAGCGAATTTTTTATTTTGACTAAATAAATAAAAAGCAAGAGGTTTTTCCATATTATTTAAAGTCATGATAAGATCATAAATATTATCAAAGACAATTATTGGCATTAATGGTCCAAATATTTCTTCCTGCATGATTTTATCATTAAAAGTTACATTATCTAAAACGGTAGGTTCAAATTTTAAACCATCATGATTACCACCAAAAACGACTTTAGATTCATCAATTAGTGAGAGTATTTTATTCAAATGTTTTTCGTTAATTAAATAAACAAAATCATCACTTAGTTTATTGTTTTCATCATAATAATATTTTTTAATGTAATAAATAACACGTTGAACAAATTTTTTGTGAATATCTTTATGAACACAAATATAATCAGGGGCAACACAAGTTTGACCAGCGTTTAAAAATTTTCCCCACGTAATTCTTTTTGCTGCTAAATCGATATCTGCGTCTTGTAAAACAATGCAAGGAGATTTACCACCTAATTCTAAAGATACAGGCGTTAAATATTTGCTCGCTTTTTCTAAAACTAGTCGACCAACACTGTCACCGCCAGTAAAGAAAATATAATCAAATCTTTGATCTAAAAGAGCTTGATTTTCATCTCTTCCACCTAAAACAACACTGACGATTTCAGGATGTTCTAATTCGTTTATCATATCATAAATGACTTTAGATACATTTTTAGTATAACTAGCGGGTTTTAATACGACACAATTTCCAGCCGCTAAAGCTCCCATTAAAGGAGATAAAGTAAGTTGTAAAGGATAATTCCAAGGTGCCATAATTAAAACTACACCATATGGTTCAGGATATATTCTTCCTTTACTAGGAAAATTAATTAATGATGTTTTTACTTTTTTAATTTTTGTTAACTTATCAATATGCTTAATCATGTAATTAAGTTCATCCATAACAAGCATAAATTCTGTTGATAAAAAATCAAATTCACCCTTGTTATAATCTTTTTTAAAGGCAAGAGCAAATTTAGGCTCATATTTTAGTAATAATTCTTTTAATTTTTTTAAAATAATAAGACGATATGTAACTTCAAAAGTTTGATGTGAGTTAAAAAATTCTCTTTGAAGTTGAACTATTTTTGTAATTTCCATTTTCTTTACTTCCTAATAATATTATAAAGGAAAACAAAATTAAAAAAACCCTAATATTAATTTTAAAACATTAGGGTCAAAAATAGTCTATATTTAAATTATTTTATTTGGAAAAACGATATTTTTTAAATGCATGTAAGCCTTCAAAAACAGCTTCATCACCTAATTCGTCTTCAATTCTTAATAATTGATTATATTTTGCCATTCTGTCAGTACGTGAAGCAGAACCAGTTTTGATTTGACCAGCATTGACAGCAACACTTAAATCTGCAATTGTGGTATCTTCAGTTTCACCACTTCTATGGCTAACCATGCAAGTATAACCATTAGTTTGAGCCATTCTAATCGCATCTAAGGTTTCAGTTAATGTACCGATTTGATTAACTTTAATTAAGATAGAATTAGCGACATGATTAACAATACCTTTTCTTAAGAAATCAATGTTAGTAACAAATAAATCGTCACCCACTAATTGGATTTCATCACCTAATTCTTTAGTTAATAAAGCCCAGCCTTCCCAATCAGATTCACTTAAACCGTCTTCAATAGTAATGATTGGATATTTTTTAATCATTTCTTTATACCAAGCAATCATTTCTTCGCTTGTTTTAACACCTTGGCCAGATTTTGTTAAATGATATTTTTTATCGCTAGCATCATAAAATTCACTACTTGCAACATCCATACCTAAGAATATTTCTTTACCAGGTTCATAACCAGCGTTTTTAATAGCTTCCATAATCATTTCTAATGGTTCGGTATTGCCATTTTTACAGCTAGGAGCAAAACCACCTTCATCACCAACACCAGTTTCGTAACCACGAGCTTTTAAAACAGATTTTAAAGCGTGGAATGTTTCAACACCTGCTCTTAAAGCTTCTCTAAATGTTTTAAAACCAGCAGGAATAATAAAGAATTCTTGGAAGTCAACACTGCTATCAGCATGAGCACCACCATTAATAACATTCATCATTGGGGTTGGTAATACTTTTGCATTAGCACCACCAATATAACGATATAAAGGCATACCAAATGCATTTGCAGCAGCTTGAGCACAGGCTAAAGAAACACCAAGTGTAGCGTTAGCGCCTAAATTTTTCTTAAATGGTGTACCATCTAATTCTAAAAGAGCGTTATCAATGCCAACTTGATCATCAGCAAACATACCAACAATGTGTGGTGCGATAATTTCGTTAACATTTTCAACAGCTTTTAAAACGCCTTTGCCACCATATCTTTTTTTGTCGCCATCTCTTAATTCGAGAGCTTCGTTTTCACCAGTAGAAGCACCACTTGGTACAATAGCGCGACCTAATGTGCCATCATCAAGAGTAACTTCGACTTCGACTGTAGGATTGCCACGTGAGTCTAATACTTCACGAGCGTAAACATCAATAATTTCTAACATTTTAATTTATCTCCTTTTGACGTTAATATTATATAAAATAAATATTTATATTTAAAGTAGAAAGATTATCTAATTAATGGAAGATTTTTAACCATATCAATAACATCTTTTTTAATATCTTTTAATGGTCTTAAACCTTTTAAAGTTTCATCGATAAGATGAGCAACTTTAATAAAATCTTTTTCTTTAAATCCTCTTGTTGTCATTGCTGGTGTCCCAAGACGAATACCAGAAGCTACCATTGGAGGCAATGTATCATTTACAATAGCGTTTTTATTACAAGTAATATTTACTTTTTCTAATAAATTTTGAGCATCTTTACCAGAAATATGACTAGTTTTATAAACATCGACTAGTAAAAGATGATTATCTGTTCCATTACTTAATACATGATAGCCTAATTTAATTAATTCGTTCGCTAACGCTTTTGCATTTTTTACAACTTGATTTTGATATTCGATAAAATCATCTTGTAAGGCTTCATAAAAGCAGACTGCTTTTGCACCAATAATATGCATTAAGGGGCCGCCTTGACAACCTGGAAATACAGTTTTATTAATCTTTTTAGAAATTTCTTCGTTATTAGTCAAAATAATTCCACCACGTGGACCTCGTAATGTTTTATGAGTTGTGGAAGTAACAACATCAGCAAAATCACAAGGATTACTTAAAATATGCGCGGCAACAAGTCCAGCAATATGAGCCATATCTACAAAAAGATACGCTCCTACTTCATCAGCTATTTCTTTAAATTTTTTAAAGTCAATATCACGAGGATATGCACTAGCGCCAGCGATAATCATTTTTGGTCTAACTTTTAAAGCTATTTGTCTTACTTCTTCGTAATTAATTGTCTCAGTGATGGGATCTAGACCATAGCTATAAGCTTGATAGTCTTGACCAGAAAAAGACAAACGATATCCATGCGTAAGATGCCCTCCAGCATTTAAATCCATCCCAAGTATCGTATCACCATTTTTTAATAAAGCACGATACACGGCCATATTTGCTTGCGAACCAGAATGAGGTTGAACGTTAACATATTTAACATTAAATAATTTTTTTAATCTTTCGCACGCTAAAGATTCAACTTCGTCAATATATTTACATCCACCATAATATCTTTTATTAGGATATCCTTCAGCGTACTTATTAGTTAAAATAGAACCTGTAGCCATTAAAACTTCTTTTGAAACAAAATTTTCACTAGCAATAAGTTCAATATTATATTTTTCTCTTTTTTTCTCTTTGCTAATAATATTAAAAAGTTGACGATCTCTTATCATATTTAAAAAGCCCAATTTCCATTAGAAAATATTTTAATTTTCTTACCATCTTTAGTGTATCCATCAATATTTAAATCTTCTGTACCAATCATAAAATCAACATGGCTAATTGAATCATTTATACCTTTTTGTTTTAATTGTTCAAAACTATATTTATCATAATCTTTAATACAGTTAGAAAATCCCATTCCTAACGCTAGATGGCATGCAGCGTTTTCATCATATAAAGTATTTAAAAACAATATACCAGTGTTATTGATAGGAGAATCAAATGGCACTAAAGCGCATTCACCTAAATATGATGCTCCTTCATCTAGAGCAATCATTTGTTTTAATAATTCATCATTTTTTTCAGCATGGCAATCAATTACTTTGCCATCTTTAAATTTAATCCAAAAATTTTCAATTAAATGTGATTGATAAGAAAGTGGTTTGCTTGAATAAACAATACCTTCAGCGCATCCTTTTTTAGGTGTCGTAAAACATTCTTCGCTAGGAATATTAGGATTAAAATAAACATTTTTGCCTAAAGTAGTTTCCCCTCCTGCAATCCATAATCCATCCTCAATAAGACCTACTTTTAAATCTGTCCCATTTTTAGCGTAATAATGTAAATAATCTAAATGTAGGCTATTTAAATACGCTGTTCTTTTGGCTAAATTTTCATTATGCTCTTTCCAATTTTTAATTGGATCACCTTCATAAGCGCGACTTGTTTTTAATATCGCTTCCCATAATTTTTCATAGGCAACTTTTTTAGTGTCATTAGGAAATACTTTTTTAGCCCATTCATAACTAGGAATTCCAGCGATAACCCATTGATATTTATTTTCCATTTCATTACGGAAAGGTTTAAATATTTTTCTTCTAGTTTGACTAGCTTTCATCATTTTTTCTTGATCAATTCCAATTAAACCATTAGGATCATCACTTTCAATATAAATACGAACAGGTAAATCTTTAACGTGTTGTTTATATTTTTCAATTTCCCAAGGATAAACTTTGCTTAATTGTTCTAAACTTTGATAATTGACATTAAGTTTTTCAAGAGGTTGATATAACCATTCTACTTTAACACTGTTAGCTTTACATTTATAAGCATATTCGACAAGATATTGAACAAATTCAGGATTACTAACACTACTAGAAATAATAACATCTTGTCCTTTTTTAACATTCGCTCCAACTTTTACAATAAGTTTTGCATAATTTTTAATTAACGATTTTTTCATAACTAAAATATCTCCTTATGAAATTGAATTATACTCTTTATGAGTAAAATAATTAATATTAATTATTTATTATTAATAAGAAATTAATGTATATGTCTGTGTAGCGATTAATAATACAAGACTTAGCGACATAACACCTATAAATATTGAAATTTGTTTAGCATCAATTTTAAAACGACGATTATAAATAGCTAAAACTCCATAATAAGATATTCCAAAAATAACAAATACAATAACATCTAAATAAATAACACCAAGTGATCCTGTTGCAGACACTAATAAGGCAATAAGAAAGAAGAATCCATGTAAAAATAAAGAGATAGGAAAACTTCTTGGACCACCACGACCAGCAAATTCACCAGATGGATCTTTAACAAAAAATATTTTATAAATAGCTAATCCAGCTAAAATTACATAAATAGTAATATTAAGTATAAACGCTGTTACATCTATTCCATTATAAAATTCATAACGAATAGAATCATTAACAATTAAGGCATCAAAAACGTTATATAAGATAGATGATGGTAAAACAAATGAAGGTGCGCTTGCTAAAAATAAAACAGCTGTTTCTAAATATAAAGAACTATTTAGATAAGAAAAACAATTAAATAACACTAATAAAGATGGAATAAAAAATAATAATATGGTATTAGCAAATATTATAATCATTATAGCGTCTAATAAATTATCACTAAAAGAAACAAAAAGGCAATTTATAAAATATTGAATTGAAATAAACACAACAATAAATAAGTAGGCTGTAAAATAATGACCATAATTATATAAATTATTTAAGTAAGCAACATCTTCATAATTATTAAATGATGATGAATCAGTTATTAAAGTTTGTTTGATTAAAACAATAATAACACCCATAAAATAAATAACACTTAAAGAAATCAAAATCATTGCAAGTCCAATCAAAATCCTTGTAATTCTCAAATTATTATTACTAAAAGGCGCTTGCATAAAAGTATCTACTTGCTTTTTATTAAAACGATAATTATAAACAAATAATGGGACAATAAAAGTTAAAATAATAGCAATAACAAAAATCACTAAGATATTGCTAAATGGATATGTGACTCTTGGATATTCAAGATATGATGGCCGCGCTGAATAATCAATAACAGTTAAGGTAGTATTAACAAGACAAGAAATTAAATAAACTGCAGCCATCCATATTGACATTAAAACAAATAAAGGAAGCCATTGTTTAAATTGCCAAATAATAAATTTTTTAAATTTCATATTATTTAATTCCTTTCTTTGCTAATAACATTTCAAGGGCGATTAATTCTTCATTATCAATTGGAATATTTTCTAATAATCGCAAATTAAAGTTATCTTTTAATTGTTTTTCTAATAATTCTTTAGAACTACTTGAAAATACCACATGATAAATTGATCCCATTTTTTTAAAAGAAACTATATTAAATTTTAATCTAGAAAGATTTTCTTCGTTAAAGTCTTCGCTTTCAGAAATAATTTGATATTTAATTAACGTATCATCTAAATTATCATTTAAGCCATCCTTAGTTACTTTTCCTTGATATAAAATAACAAAGCGATCACAAAGACGTTGTAATGCACCGATATTATGTGATGAAATAATAATTGTTTTACCGCTGGTGGATAATTTTAATAATTCATTTTTTATTAATTCCATAACTAATGGATCAATACCATCAAAAGCTTCGTCTAACAAATAATATTTTGCGTCAATAGAGAGAGTTAAAGCTAAAAATAATTGTCTTTTCATCCCTTTTGAAAAACCTGATATTTTTCTTTTTTTAGGAAGGGCAAAAAGATTTATTAATTCATAAAAACGATTTTTATCTAAATTATATAATGCATAATGTAAATCCACTAAATCTTGAATTGATGAAAATGTCGGCACATAAGGATTATCACTTAAGAAAAATATTTTCTCTTTGCTTTCCTTTAAATTATTAGATACACCATCAATTAATATTTCACCCTCGTTTTGATATAAAACAGAAGCAATTAATCTTAATAATGTCGACTTACCTGCACCATTTTGTCCAACAAGACCAATAATACCTTGATCAAAATTAATTGTTAGATTATTAATCGCAGTAACATCAGTAAACTTTTTACTTAGATTTCTTATTTCAATCATTTTGCTTACCTCTTTTTTTATTATTTTGATTATCTAGATTATTTGATAATTTTTGACAATATGTGATTATTTCATCTAATTTATAACCGCTATTAGTGAGTTCTTTAATTTTTTCAATTAGTAAAGAATTATCTTTATTAACTTTTTTTAAAACATAATAGCCTTTCTTAGAAATATTAATAATGTATCCTTCTTTAACTAATTGTTCATATGCCTTATAAACAGTCAAAAAATTAACATTAAAACATTCGCCAACATCACGAACAGATGGCAAAGCTTCATTAAATTTAATCGCACCTTTATCAATTAAATCTTTATAATAATCTTTTATTTGCAAATATAATGGCTTATTTGAAATAAAGTTCATACCATTATTCTGTTATATCTGTTATATAAAGTCAATAAAAATTAATTAAGAATTTGAAGTTACTTTAGCAAGATATTTTGCACTAAAGATATTCATAACCGCTAAAATAACAACACAAACGATATTAACTATAGCTTGATAACCAACTTCTAAATCATAACCAAAAACTTCTAATGAAAAACCAAAATTTTCTGTTAATGCTTCTAGTAAGGCTGGACCATTTTCAATATTTTGTAACATGTTAGTTAATTCATTTAATCCTGTATCCATAAAGGCAAAACGCATCATCCCACAAGAATAAGTTCCTGGTACAAAACAACAAACATTTCTTAATATTGGATGGAACATACTTAAAGGCATATAAGCGCCAATTAAAAATCCAGCAACTGCACTAAAAATTGCAATAATACTTGCTAAAGTTGATTCTTTTTTAATAAATGAACATATAAATATAGTCATTAAAGTAGATGTAATAGTTGATAAAATTAATACGCCTAAAATCTCTAATATATCGACAAAATTTAAGTGGAATTCACCCATAAACGCTAAATATAATAGACAGACTACTAAGACGATTAAACAAATTAATAAAGTAACAATAAAATTAAAAACAAAATAACTACCAATTAAAAAGTTTCTAGAAATAGGTGAACTTGCAAAATCACGATTAACACCATTTTCTTTATCATTAATGATAATGTTATTAGTTTGAATAGATATAGTGATGGTTGATAAAGTTAAAATACCTGAAAGCATCCATGAATCAACGACCGATTCAATCATTTTCATTTCACTGCTACCTTCGCTAATTAAGACATTTTCTTCTAATAGAATGTTTTTAACTGTATTAAGTTCAAGTTGTCTTAAAAAGACAATATAAACAGCGATAATAATTAAAGGAACCATCATTGTGTAAAAAACACGAATTTTGTTTTTAAAAAATACTAAAAAATGTCTCTTTGTTAATTGATAAAAAACATTTATTGCATCACTAATCTTTCTTTTCATCTTCAACCTCTAAAGTAATATTTTTACCAGTCACATTTAAAAATACATCATCCATATTGCCTTTTAATATTTCGATATCATTCATATATTGAATATATTTTCTAACCATTTCTTTTGCTTTAGATGTATGGGATACATTAATTTTATAAGCCATTTTTTCTTTATCATAAATGTATCCGACACCATCTTTACTTAAAGTATTTTCAAAATCTTTATTTTCATCCATATAGGTTAAAATATAGTCACTAGAATATTTATTTTTTAAATCATTAGGTGTACCTTGAGCAATAATTTTTCCTTTATCCATGATAATAACATGACTTGCCTTTTCTGCTTCTTCTAAATAATGGGTAGTTAAAAAGACTGTCATATTTGTTTCTTTTTGTATTTTATCAATCAAGGCCCAAACAGTAAGACGAGTTTTTGGATCTAGACCGGTTGTAGGTTCATCTAAAATAAGTAATTTTGGTTTATGAACCATCGCGCGAGCAATATCGACACGCCTTTTTTGACCACCAGATAATGATTTAACTGATTGATTTAAAATAGGATCTAAATCTAAAAGTTTAACTATTAAATTGATATTTTCTTTTTTTTCTTTTTTAGTCAATCGATAAAAAGAAGTACGTATTTCAAGATTTTCTTTGACAGTTAATTCTTGGTCTAAAACACTGGTTTGAAAAACAATACCAATTTCATTTTTAATTTCAAAACTTTCTTTATCTAAATCTTTTCCGTCAACATAAATTTTTCCTGAATCTTTATCTAAAATAGAACAAATAATGTTGATTGTTGTCGATTTACCAGCACCATTAATGCCTAAAAAAGCAAATAGAGAACCTTTTTCTACTTCAAAAGTAATATCATTGACTGCTTTAACAGCGCCATAAGATTTCACTAAATGTTCAATAGATAATGCATAATTATTATTTTGTTTCATTTTTTGGATTCCTTGCTATTTTATCCCAACCTGGTTTTTTAGAAAAAGCACCCATGCATAAGGTAATAACATATACAAACAAGAATGCAGGAAATAAAAATGCAGCTGGTAATAATTCTTTTCTTGATTTTGCACCCATTTTCTTATAATTAATTAAGACTAAAACTACGCCTTGTAAAATACCAAAGAAAATAAATAACGCTCCTAATACTCCTACGATAGCCCATAATGTTGTCCAAAGAATTGACATATAATGAGCACTGGTATATAGAGTGGTTGGAATAATTTCATAAGCACATAGACTAACAAATGTAAAATCATATATGTAATATAACGGTATCCAAGTAGCAACAACAAAACTTAAAAATATAAAAATGTAACTTGTAAACATTTCTATGTATGAAAGTCTTCCTGTTGTAAAAAATTTCAATAACATCTGAAGTAATTTAGTTTTTAATAATTTGACACCACCATTAAAAATACGTTTATTACGATTTAAAGTGTCTTTAAAAGAAGAAGGCATATCTTCATAAACTATTGCATCTTCAACATAGTGACCTTTATAACCTTCTAACATACGATTAAAATTAAATTCAGCATCATCAGAAATAGTTTTAGAATCATATCCACCACATTTTTCTAACATTTTAGTAGACATCATCGCACCACTTCCATTAACATGGGCTGCTAAATTTAATCTTTCACGAACACGTGAACCGTATCTAGAATCAAACGTATAAAATAGTGTGCAAGCTTTAGTATAAAAATTTTGAGTTGAATTTAAAGCTCCTTCATAAGGACGGGCAAATTCAACACCACTTTGATAAGCATCATTCATTAAAGAAGAAAATTCATCATTCATATGATTATCAGCGTCTAAATGAATAATCATATCGTATTTATGTAAAGATAAAATGTGATCAACACCATATTTTAAAGGATAAAGAGCCATGTGATGAGCAGGATCTGGATCGTTATGGACTAGAACAATTGCGCCAGCCTCTTTTGCTAATTTAGCAGTATTATCTTTACAATTATCCGCGACAACAAAAACATCAAATAATTCTTTTGGATATTTTTGATTTTCTAAGGCAGATTTTACTGTATCATAAATAACACTTTCTTCATTACAAGCAGGAATTAAATATGCAATACGGGCTTTTTTATCAGATTTTGGATATGTTTTTTTCTTAACCCATGAAAATAAAACGAATAAAATTTGAATTAATAAAGGAACAAAAATAATTGCTAAGACAACATAATTAATAATGCTTAATACTTGATATAAAATTTCATACCACATTAAAAAACCCTCCAAAGGTGTATTTATTTTAACAAAATATAGATTTTATTTCTATATTTACTATATTTATTAGACATTTTTAAACAATTTGTATTATTAGTATATCTTTACATATGTAAAAAGACATTAAAATTTGCTTTTGTAAAAATCAATTTTCTTATATTATTAAATACGTATGAAAAAAGCACCATTGACTCCAAAAGGAAAAGATTCATTGCTATTTAAGGTTTTAAAATTATTAACAAAGATCGCTATTCATAGGCCTGAATTTATTTATCTTGGTGATAAAATTGAAAAGCCATCTTTAATTTTAACTAATCATGTTGGTTCACGAGCGCCTTTAACTTTAGAATTATACGCTCCATTTAAAACAAGATTATTAGGTACATCTGAAATGAATGGCTCCATTAGAGATTTATATCATTATTTAAGCGAGACTTATTATTATAAAAAGAAAAAATGGAATTATGTCTTAGCAAAACTGTTTTCATTTATTGCTGCACCATTTGTTTATCATTATTATCGTGGATTAAAATTAATTTCTATTTATGATGATTATCGCTTTATAAACACTATTAAAGAAGCATATACTGTTTTAAATGTTTTTAAAGAAAATATAGTTATTTTTCCAGAAGATTCAAGCAATGGATATTTTGATAAACTAACTCACTTTTATAGCGGTTTTATTTTAATATGTGACTATGTATATAAAAAAGGTTTAGATCTAGATATTTTTGTTTGCTATCTAAATAAGAAAACAAAAAAATATATAATTGATAAACCGATAAAATATTCTTCATTACTAGATAAGGAGTTAACAAGAGAAGAAATAGTTGATAGTCTTTTAAATAGATGTAATGAATTAGGAACTTTAAATTATTAATAAATTTAAGATAAAAACCGAAAAAGGCAAAAAGAATTGACAAATTTTGAAAAAAATCTTGTCATAACATTTTATATATGTTAATATTCATTTTGCGTTAAAACGCACGCCTACTTAGCTCAGTCGGTAGAGCTATCGGCTGTTAACCGATCGGTCGTGGGTTCGAGTCCCTCAGTAGGCGCCATTTTTGGCCCGTTGGAGAAGTGGCTTAACTCATATGCCTTTCACGCATACACTCATGGGTTCGAATCCCGTACGGGTCACCATATTTGT
>CALVRV010000025.1 GCA_944358865.1 uncultured Bacilli bacterium
TTCAAGTTTGAATTCCCATGAATATTTCATAAAAAAGTACCCCTTTCCTAATGTCTAGGATTTGGGGTACCTCTCAAAGGCTTGGGTTTTAAATTAATCCAGTGTAAAACTTTTACTTATACAATATATTTATAAGATATATTCATTTTATAAATATTAGATGTGCTTGGAAAACGCCTTAAATGCCCTCGAAATCAATAAGCGAACGCCTTTAATGTTTCGGCAAAAGCCTTCTGTTCTTATTTTGATTTGATTATTTCCCAGTATCCACCTTTGTCTGGTCCTGAATGCTTGATAATCTTTTTTTCTTGTAATTTTTTTAAATGGTGTCTAATGCTTCCCTCTGTTTTATGCAAAACAATAGCTATATCTTTTCTAGAAATCTTTTCATTATTTTTAATTAATTGAATTATTTCCTCTTCTATGTTTTCTGGTTGTATTGTGGTTGTTTTTCTGGTTGTTTTATCAAAACCTTCTCTATTAAACGGGATTACTACATCGATGAAATATTCAGAAAAGATATATGCATCCTCACCATAAACTTTAACAACAGAAGGGACACCATGGCCACTTTCTTCAGCAAAATTACACGCTCTAAAAATATCAAATAGTTGTTTATTTACAGGTTCGCTTTTGCCACGCAGAAATTGTTCCTTGGTTAAAACGCTAGGTATTCCACCAAACGATTCAATTTCTAAGCGATTACTATAAACATATATACCCGGATGATTGCTTTCGCTCCATTTATTGTGTACACATGCGTTGATCCACGCTTGTTCAAACGCCTCAGTATCAAACATTTTTCTTTCTTTTCGCGGTGTTGTTGTAACATCTACAAATGTTTGATTAATTGAATTCACATAATTTTTCGCCTGTTCCATTGCCAGTAGCAAACATTTCCCACCAAATTCTTCTCTTCTTAAATATTTCGTTTTATCCGAGGATGCAAATGTTGCAACATTTATAACAATGTCATTTTTATCAGCCAAAAGTTCTGCTAAATAGTTAAAATGTCCATCCTTTGTTAGCAAATGATAGTTTTCTAAAAAAGTATCGTCTGAAATATGGTTATTATTCGACAATAAATAGTTTTTTAAAATTTGAAATGTCAGATTATTTTTTCTAGAAGGAATATCAACAATATTCGTTGTAAAATTTGATAACGACTTGATAAATCTTTCTTTTATTTCTTCTGGCATTAAACTTTTGCAAGAAGATCCTATTCTTATATAGCACCCCATTTCTGATAAACCATATTTCTTTACATAAAATAACTGGTTGCCTTTTTTGATTTCAATTTTAATAATATCTTTCCCATCTATTATCTCATGAAATTGTTTAACAAAAGAAATGCAACGTGGTGAAATTTGATCGGTTATGATATCCGAGATTTCTCGCATAGTTTCATCGATATTAATAATACCAACAAGATTTTTATTTTTGCTTACACCAATTAATATTGTTCCTCCTTCAGAGTTTAAGAACGAAACAATCTCTTTTGGTAAAGAATTTGAAACTTTTTCTTTATATTCTAATTTGTCATTTTCATCGATAAGCATCTCAATATCACCTCGCTAATTATTATAGCTCTACCACAACCAGAAAACAACCAGAAAACAACCAGAAAATAGTATACATTTTAACTTTTAAGTTTCTTCAAAATCGATAATTTATGACTGTTTGGTACATATAAATTAGATTCAGCCAAGGTTTTGGCTAATTTTTCGACTAAAACAAAAATTTTTGATAAACGTTAACTTTTAATGACTAACCTATGCGATTAACAATGCTTCCCCCATATATCCTTATTTATATTTATAATTTGCGAATGTTCGAGCCCGTTGTGCTATTGCGGTGTGCGTATTGCGGTGGTTCGAACTTTTAGGGGTATTTTTGACTATTTTCGATGGCCATGACAGGACCATAAAATTTTAGGATACGACATAGTGAGCACGAATTGGTAAGATTTGGAAAAAAAGAACCTATAATGTTTATTCATTATAGGTGTTCGTCAGAAATGGCACGCCAAGCAGGACTTGAACCCGCAACCCTTAGATTCGAAGTCTAATGCTCTATCCAATTGAGCTATTGGCGTACCTCATATCAAATTATAATTCAAAAATTATTTAATTAAACATTTTTATGTTTATTCTTTACATTAATCTCTTAAATGTTATATTTAAAATATGTATAAAATGTCAAAACATTTATCTTTGATAAATTTCTCAAATTCGATATTAAAAAGATATGGAATTGATACTTTCCATGATTCTATTAAAGAAGTTGATGAACTTTTAAAAAATAAAAAGAAAATAGTAGTGATTTTATGTGATGGGATGGGAAAATATCTTTTAAATATTCATAAAGATGTTTCAAAAGAATTACTCAAACATTATTTTATTACAATATCTTCAACTTTTCCTCCCACTACTGTCGCGGCAACTACTGCTTTATTAAGTGGCAAGTATCCTATAGAGACTGGATATATGGCTTGGAGCCAACCATTTAACAATTTTTCGTTCAATTTAGATATTTTTCCAAGAAGAGATAGTCAGACTAAAGTAATTGTCGATCCAAATCTTTATGAAAAAGAATATCCATTATATGAAAGCATTGTTTCTTTAATAAACAAAAAATATAAGAAAAATATTGCTAGAGGTATATTTGAATATCCTGTTGATCAACAAGGTCCTAAAAATTTTGATGAGACTTTAGATAGAATATTAAAATATGCTCATCAAGAAGAAGAAACTTTTACTTATGTATATTTGCAAAATCCTGACCATGATAGTCACGATTATGGTGTTGATTCAGTTCAAGTTAAAAATGATATTAAAATAATAAACGATAAAATATCTCAATTTGCTAACGAAAATAAAGATTTAACTATAATTCTTTTAGCGGATCATGGTCAAATTAATATTGAATCAATAATTTTAGAAGATTATCCAGATGTTTTAAAATGTATTAAATATCATCCAAGCTTTGAACCAAGAAGTTTAAATATAAAACTTAAAGATGATGTCAATCATAAAGAATTTGAAAAATTATTTAATTCATATTTTGAAAAAGACTTCCTCTTATTAACTAAAGATGAAGTATTAAAAGAGGAATTTTTTGGCTATGATGTTAAAAACCCTTATTATAGTAAATTTATTGGCGATTATATGGCAATAGCAAAAACAAATAAAGCTATTTTTGTAAGTAAAGATGAAGCGCATTTTGTTGGACATCATGGAGGTCCTTCAAAAGAAGAAATGGAAATTGATTTATTGGTATTTAACAAATGAAATATAAAGCGATATTTTTTGATTTAGACGGGACATTATTAAATACATTAAGTGATATTGCCACTGCAGTTAATTACGCACTTAGTAAATTTAATCTTGAAACAAAAAGTGAAGATGAAATTAAAAATTATTTAGGCTTAGGTAGTAATCATTTAATTAAAAACGCTATGTCAAATAAACATTTAGAGTTATTTGATGATATTTATTTAACATATAAAAATTATTATTTAAGCCATTACGATATATATACTAAACCATACGATGGCATATATGCTTTTCTTTGCAAATTAAAACAAAAAGGCTACAAATTAGCCATGATTAGCAATAAACCTAATGATATTAGTCAATTATTAATTAATAAATTTTATCCTAATATTTTTGATTATGTTTTAGGTCAAACAGATAATTTATCACCTAAACCTAATAGCGAGATGATGGAATATGTCTTAAATAAGTTAAATTTAAAACATGATGAAATAGTTTATCATGGCGATAGCAATATTGATTATTTATTTAGCAAAAATAGTCATGTTGATTGTATTTTAAATAGTTATGGATTTGGTATTTTAGATCAATTAAAAAGTTTTAATGTACCAATAATTAATCATATAGAAGAAATGGAGAAATATTTATGAACGTATTATTTTTTCTTTTACCAAAAGGATCAGTTGCTTATATTGAAGAAGATTATTCATTAAGACAAACGCTTGAAAAAATGCAATTTCACCATTATAGCGCTGTTCCATTATTATCAAAAACTGGTAAATATATAGCCACCATCAGTGAAGGTGACCTTTTATATTATATTAAAGATCATCAATTAAATTTTGATGATTTAGAAAAAATTAATATTAAAAATATTAAACCTGATCGAGACATTAAATCTATTTCTATAAATAATGATATGGATTCCTTAATTTCATTAATCACATTACAAAACTTTGTTCCAGTTAATGATGATTTAGGAAATTTTATAGGTATCGTAAGAAGAAGTTCAATAATTAATTATTTAGTAGGTAAAGTAAAAGATAAATAACTACATTAATGGTGCAAAAATTGATAAGAAAGCCCACCACATTCTTTTTAAAACATTGACATTTTTAAAATCTGAAAGAGTCCACTTTTGTGATCTTCTTAAAGAATTTTCAAAATCTTTTCTCATGTCATTAATACATGTTTTATCATACATAAATACACCATTTTCCATATGTAAAAACATGCTACGATAATCTAAATTTGCTGTACCAATTACTGCAACTTTATCATCGCTAATAAACATTTTAGAATGAACAAAACCAGGTGTATATTCATAAATAACAACCCCTGCTTTTAATAATTGATAATAATTACTTCTAGTTACGGCAAAAACTAATTTTTTGTCAGGAATATGAGGCGTTAAAATAACAACATGTATTCCTCTTTTAGCAGTACTTGTTAAAGCAAATAATAATTCGTTAGATAAAATAAGATAAGGTGTTGTTATATAAACATAGTCTTTAGCACGCATTAAAATATTAACATAAAGTGTTTGACTAATATTTTCATCATCAAAAGGAAAATCACAATAAGGTTGGATAAATCCTTTACTATGTGGATAATAGCCTAATTCTTTTGCAAAATTTTCATAACGATAATTTCTATATTCACTTAAAGAATTATCAACAAAATCCCATAATGTTAAAAACATGGTAGTCATACCCCAACAAGCCTCACCTTTAATCATAACAGCGTTGTCTTTCCAATGGCCAAAACGTGAATAAAGATTAACATATTCATCCGCTAAATTAATGCCACCGGTAAAACCAGTATGACCATCAATAATCAATAGTTTTCTATGATCTCTATTATTCATTCTAATATCTAATAAAGGTCTAAATTTATTGTAAGCATGACATTTAATTCCTAATTTTCGCATTCTTGCTTCAAAATCTGAAGGTAATTTACTAATTGACCCAAAATCATCATATATGATACGAATATCTACCCCATCAATTGATTTTTGTTTAAGTACTTCTAAAATAGAATCAAAAAATTTACCATATTCAAGAATAAAATATTCAATAAATATAAAATGTTTAGCCTTTTGCAATTCTTCAATCATTTTAGGCCATGCTAAATCTCCTAAAGGATAATAATATACATCAGTGTCTCCAAAAGGAGGGTTACCACCATAATTAAACAAATACTCAAAAATATGGCCCACATCTGGATTAGTTTGTTTAATATAATTTAAAGCTTTTGTATCATAAGAAACATCTTTTAAAGAAACATAAATAGGCATAATCTTTTTCATTTGCCTTTTACTAATTTTTTTATTTCCAAAAAGTACATAACAAAAAAATCCAACGACTGGTATCGCGCCTATAAAAAATATCCACGCTAGTTTATAAGCGATATTTCCATTTGTTGAAATAATAAAAATCATTTGAAATATAGAAATAACTTCAATTATTAGATAAAAATATAATGAAATTAATGGATCAATATTACTTAAAAAGTAAACAAAAAGAACTAACAAAATAATTTCAATTAAAATAATTAAAGCTGTTAAAAATAAACGAGAAGTAAAGAATTTAAAAAGTTTACGCATATTAAAGTTTTAAATTATCTAAATAAGTATTGGTAACTCTTTCAATTTCCCCTTTATCAGATAATAAAGCAAATTCTTGATTAATAGGTATTCTTCCTAATATATCTAAATTATATTTTTTAGCTACTTCTTCAAGATGGCTATGTCCAAAAATTTCAATGTGTTCTTTACAATTTGGACAAACAACATATGACATATTTTCAATAATGCCAAGTACTTTAATATTCATCATATTAGCCATTTTAATTGCTTTTTCCACAATCATTGAAACTAAATCTTGTGGAGTTGTAACTATAATAATTCCATCGACATTTAAAGATTGAAATACTGTTAAAGAAACATCACCAGTGCCTGGTGGCATATCAATATATAAATAATCTAAATCGCCATAAGCAACATCGCTATAAAATTGTTTAACCATCCCCGCAATAAGTGGACCACGCCATAAAATTGGTTCAGTCTCATCATCCATCATAAGATTAGCGCTGACCATTTTAACACCACCTTTTGAAATGCTAGGATAAATGTAAGTGCCATCTCCTTCTAGTCGATCATGAACACCAAACATTTTAGGAATGGATGGTCCGGTTACATCAGCATCTAAAATGCCAACATTTTTACCACTTCTTAATGAACTTACAGCACATAAAGATGTGACAAGAGATTTACCAACACCACCTTTTCCAGAAACAATAGCAATAGTTTTTTTAATATTAGTAGCGTCATTAGTGCTTACTTTTAAAGATTGACTTCTTTCACTACAATCTTGATTACAACTTGAACAATCGTGATTACAATCAGCCATAAATCCTCCTTAAAGATTTTAACTTTAATATTATAACATTTATTTATTAATAAATCTTGTATAATAAATTAGATAAAAAAATATTTGGCAAATTGTATTAAAAAGTGTGCAAAACGTATGTTTTTATATTTTAAATTAATTGTTTTAAAAAATAAAATATTGAGAATTTAATCTTGATATATAAAGGAACAGAATATAAAAATTATTCTAAAATAAACTAAATATATGTCATAGCAATATAAGAAATCTAATTTGGTTTATTTTGCGATTAATAATATATAAAAATTAATTAGTAATGCAAAAAAATGCCCAAATGGGCAAAAATTTGCACTGAATAAAATTAATAACAAAGTTCTTTTTTTAAATATTTTATTCTGTTCTTAAGGCAACAGCAGGATCTTTTTTAGCTGCACTTCTTGCAGGAATAAAGCCAGATGTTGCAGTTAAAAGAATGCTAACAACTAGCATAATTAATGCTTGCCACCACAATAAATTAGCGATTGGGAAAACATTAAATAAACTATCCACTACTAAATTAACTATAAGTGATAAAATATATGTCACTCCAATACCAAATAATCCAGATGTCGCACCTATAATAATTGTTTCAGCATTGAATAAATTAGATACATCTTTCTTTCTACCACCTAAAGCTCTAATTACACCAATTTCTTTAACACGTTCCATTACTGAAACATAGGTTATAATTGCAATCATCACACAAGATACGACAAGAGATAATGCTGTGAAACAAATTAAAGCAATAGTAACAATATTAATCATGTCGTTTATAATTGTAATAATTAATTCCATTGGATCAGAATAAGTGATCTCGTTTGGTCTTTCTTCTTTAGTTAATGTGATTAATTGACCATCATTATTTGTATAACTTAAATCACCATCGCGATTCCAGGCATCTAAATAAGAAGTAACTAAATCTTTTTCTTCAAAAGAAAGTGGATATATTTTAATACTATTAGGTAAATCATATCCTCCTAATTCTCTTAAAGAAGGACCACTGGTAGTAATATTTCCAATAAAACTAGAAAATATAGAAGTTGACATATTTCCAGCAGGCAAACCTTGTTCTTGTGTAACGTCAACTCGATTTGTTAAATCAAAATCATAATAATGATAACTAAATCCAATTTTATATATAAAAGTCCCTTGGACAGTAACACCAAAATAGAAATCTTCACTGCCAGTTAATTCCATTTGCTCGTTAGCGTATTGAACAATTTTAGAATTTTTAGCATCGCTAATCATACGGTTAGTTAAGGCCTCTGTATAATAAAATCCACTAGATAAACATCCATAAGATAAATCTTCTTTAGGCATAACAATACCAACAACATTAAGTGTTAATGGTGCTAGACTAGTATCGCTAGTGTAAGATACATAATCAAATGGTTGTAAAATACCTAAATTAGTGTTTTCAATAAATATTGAATCATTAGGATAATAATAAAATTTCTTATTAGTAAGTTCTTCATAACTAAATCTTAATAAATCGTCATCTGGATTATTATCCATAGCTAAACTTAAAAATTCTTCTTGAGTATAATATCCTAATTGCGCAAGTGTTAAATCGGCAATTGATTGATCTTTGCTTAAAACAAGCAATAATTCATTTTCTTGAGTTGGGAATTTACCATATTTTAAATCATATTGGCTCATTATATATTCTTCATTTGGTAAAACTTGCGACATAGAACTAATTAAAGACATAATTAAGGAAGAAAATTGTTGATATTCAGGTTGTGTCTCTAATAAAGATTTATACATGCTTAAAATAGTTGTTAAAGATGGAGTATCAGATTCAATTTGACCTTCATTATCATATTGAAAATCAGTATAAATATTGTTAGCAACATTAATCCCATAATTATAATCTATAGCGTTATAATATTCACTTGGCATAGCTTTTAGATAATTAATATATTCTTCATTAATATCATTTGTAATTACAGAGGCATCTTCTCCAATTAAATTTTTAGAAACATATTCTAGTAATGAATCTACATTTGCGTAATTTTCTAGAATATCTAATTTATCACCAGTAGATAAATTTCTCATTAAAGAAATTAAATCTAATGTAGTTTCTTCAATAGTAATTGGATTTCCTGATAACATATCATCTTGCATTGAAACAATATAATCAGAAACACCAGAAGACACTGCTAAAACAGCAGAAATACCAACGATACCAATACTTCCTGCAATACAAGTTAATATTGTTCTTTTTAATTTTGATAAAAGATTTTTACTTGATAATTTAAAAGCAGTCCACCAACTCATCTTGGCTTTTTCTTTTTTAACTTCAACATTATCAGCGTTTATTTTTTCAACTTCTTTAATTTCATCTTCGCTAGAAAAAGGCATCGTATCTTCAATTACATTACCATCTAATAATCTAACAATTCTTGTCGCGTATTTATTAGCTAAATCAGGATTATGAGTAACCATGATAACCAATTTATCTTTTGCTACTTCTTTCATTAAATCCATGATTTGAATAGAAGTCTCTGTGTCAAGTGCGCCAGTAGGTTCATCCGCTAGTAAGATTTCAGGCTCGTTAACTAAACTTCTAGCAATGGCAACTCTTTGACATTGACCGCCAGATAATTGACCAGGTTTTTTCTTATATAATCCATTTAAACCAACTTTATCAAGAGCCTCTTTAGCTCTTTTTTGTCTTTCTTCTTTATTAATACCCGCGATAGTTAATGCTAATTCGACGTTTTCTAAAATAGTTTGATGTGGAATTAAATTATAGCTTTGAAAGACAAAACCAATTCGATGATTACGATAAACATCCCAATCTCTTTCTTTAAATTCCTTTGTACTTTTTCCACCAACTAATAAATCACCAGAGGTGTAATTATCAAGTCCTCCAATAATATTTAAAAGAGTTGTTTTACCACATCCAGAAGGACCTAATATTGCAACAAACTCAGAAGATCTAAAAGATAAATTAATGCCTTTTAACGCTTCTACTTTAAGGTCACCAGTTACATATGTTTTTTTGATATCGTTTAATCTTAGCATTTCTCTACCTCTCTTTAATAATAAAAATTTACGAAATTATTTTAAAATAATTTAAACCTTAAATAATAGTCATTTTATCAAATTGTGTATCTTTTTTTACTATATTTTAAAATTACTTATATATTCTAAAAACACATGTACAAAATAA
Organism: uncultured Bacilli bacterium; assembly: GCA_944358865.1. Lineage (GTDB taxonomy): Bacteria > Bacillota_I > Bacilli_A > RFN20 > CAG-826 > CAJOOD01. The sequence continues at coordinate 9,882 of CALVRV010000025.1, forward strand.
TGGGCATAAAATATTAAAAATTCATTTGTTTGTAATGCTGTTTAATCATTAATTAACATCCATTAAAATTCAAATGAAATTAAATAACAAAATAAATTAATACTTTTATATCGTGGGTTTAAACCTCGTATCACGGAAAATCACGAAGTTTAGATTAATTAACTTATATATAATAATTCATCTATCTTTATTTTTTTAAAATACTTAAAACTAGTTTTATAAAAAATTTGCTATCCAAACGCCACCCAAAAATAAAAAAAGCATAGTGCTACACTATGTTTTTTTAATATGGAAATGCCGAACGCGTGGAATGGTCATATTTATACTATCCGTACGAGTGGAATGGTTTTTCCTAGAAATCATTATATCAAATAATAAACCTTTTTAATTATTTAGTGGCCAAATGGTCAATGATGACCACCACTTGAGAAAATGTCTTTTTTTGATTTTTCAGCTGCTTCTTTAGTAGAAAATAATTTATTCTTTCTAATGCGAAAGCCACCAGTTGATCCTTTAGTTCTGACGATAACAAATTCTCTGCTATCTTTTACTATTTCAACTTCTGTTGCTTTCCAATTAGATTCTAGAATCCAACTCAAAAATTGAAAATCAATGATGACAAAACTATTAAAAAGTGCATAAAAACAAAAGGAATGGCCCTTTTTGGTAACCATTCCACGTGTTCGCTAATTATGTCTATTTGTCGCATACACAATGCATCAAAAATGAGAGTTGTCACACACAATGCATTGTTTTTTTCATTTTTACTTCAATTCTTTCTTTTTTAAAGCCTTCAAAAAGTAATTCTTAAAACTAATTGGATCATTGAAGAAGATAGCTTCAGAGTTAGATAATTCGTGATTATTCATTTTTGTCTCAATCAATTTTAATGTACAAACAAAATCCGTTAATTGGAAAAGCCTATATTTTTCCGCTTTTACATCATCTTTAAATTCAACATTAAAACCAATAATTCCAAAAGATTGAAGCAACGCTTTCTCTACTACTTGTTGTCCTCTGTCGTAATAGACAATGATTTTGTCAAATGACATAAAATAATCTTTGTATTTATCCAAAAAATTAAATATGTCTCTAGCAAGTCTCATTAGAAGCTTTCGGTGGTCAAAATCTACTTCTCTTTTTGTATAAATAAAAGACTTTGTTTTTGTAGGAAGAATTGTAAACCAAACTAAAATTTTACGTAATAGTTTAGCTCTATCTTTAATGTCCATATCGTAGTATGGCTCTTCTTTTCTAATTATTGGACCAACATGAAATGGTAGTTCATTTTTAACTTTATCTAATTGTGATGAAATGTCATCTTGTTGATTATGGAATATGAAAGAAACGATATAGTACTTAGAGGTGTCACCACTATAACCAGTATCGCCACTTTCGTCGACAAATACGCTTAATGCTTTTTCCATAATTAGAGTAAAGAAAATGCGAGACGATCTCTCGCAATGGGATGGGACCTAAATCGGCACCCTATCAAGAGGTTTCCCTTTTGACATCTATAATATACCATGCGTTGTATCTCGCTTCAATTTTTTCTTTATTTTTTTCTTTATTTTTATAGTCTTTTAAATTAATTAAGAGAGCAAATTATACGAAGAATTTATATCTTTTAATAAGCTTTGCAAATAATTAAAACTACCTTGTAATAAGCTATATGATTTTGTGCACAGATTTCCTTGATCAGATTGGAAAGAACTCATTGCTTGAGATTGATTTGTTGCCTCAACCATTTGCCAATTACAATTAGCCTGATTTGCCTCACATAAAGTAGATGGTGTCTCCATCTTTGGTATCGAAAATGTCATATTTACTTTGTATGATGCGACATCATATGTATTTGAGTTAACACAATAATGATAATAAGTCCCTACATAAGATGGAACATTTGCCTTAATTCCAATTTTAACAGCAGTCAAAGAAGTGTTTTGATACTGATAATTGAATTGATTCAATTTCTCATATGTGTTTATTTGGTTCTTAAGGATAAAAGCGCCTGCAACAGGGAAAAGCCACACTTCCTTTAAGTTAATAACTCTTCCGTAAGAATCTTGAAAGCCATCATAAAATCGATAATATAACTCATCTTCAGTAAATGTCTCAAAATAAGTCATTGCTTCTAAGTTACTCAAATATGATGTTGCATTTCCTTCCAAATCAGATTTTCTAATAGTTTGTTTTGCGTGACCTTTAGCATAATTAACAACAACATCTTTATCGACGCTTTTCATTATAGTTAGACTACTTGAAGACACATAGTTGTGAGTGACCTCAGGTTCATAATTATAATCATCATTCGTGTTGTTGTTTTGATTAGAATTACAAGATGCTAGAACTAATATTGGGATGATAAATAGTAACTTTTTCATTATCTTCTTTGACCCATTTTTCCTAGTTTGGCAATTTCAGCATCGTATTGTTCTTTTGTAATTTTTCCGTCTTTCAATTGTTGATCTAATTCTATTCTACGTTGTTTAATCTTTTTAGCAAAAACAACAATTAAAGCTGCAGTTACACCACCAGCTATTAGGCCAGCAAAAACAACTATCACCACAATCATTGTGATTGTTTCACTGCTTATTCCTTCTCCATAAACTCCAACACCATTTTCGTTTGCAATAATGGCGCAAGCCGAAAGAGAAAGAGCTATTAATAAACTAGATAACACAAAGCCAATTCTTTTCATACTTTTTTTCCTTTCTTTTGTAGTTTCAAAACCTACACATTTCGTATCAACTATATTTTAAATGATAATTGACTATTTTCAAGTAGAAAATACCTATTTTAACTATTATGTTAATTCTTAAAGTAAATTCCGTTTTATACCAAAAAGTTGATTTTACTCTGATAAGTTATAATTAAATCTCCTG
>CALVRV010000026.1 GCA_944358865.1 uncultured Bacilli bacterium
TTAGATAGTCGAATCGGAATTTATTCTAAGAATCGTGACTTTTTGGTATAAAACGGAATTTAGTTTAAGAATTCACGTATTTTAACTATTACCGAAAACCGTACCTTTTGAGACAATTAACTTGATTGTTTTTTTCTTTTAAGTGATAGATAGCATAACCGGAGGAAATAGAAATGAATTATGGTTATGCTAGAGTAAGTACTATTAATCAACACTTGGATAGACAAATAGATGAGTTACATAAAGTCGGACTTTTGGACTCTCAAATATTTATCGATAAAGAATCAGGAAAAGACTTTAATAGAACGAATTACAAAAAACTCCTGAAAAAACTAAGATCAGGAGATGTTTTATATGTGAAATCTATAGATAGGCTTGGAAGAAACTACAATATGATTCTTGATGAATGGAGAATATTAACTAAAGAAAAAGACATCGATATTGTTGTTATTGATATGCCACTACTAGATACAAGAATTGAAGGAAAGAATCTAGTTGGTAAATTTATCGCTGATGTGGTTTTACAAGTTCTATCTTTTGTTGCGGAAAATGAAAGAGAAACAATGAAACAAAGACAAGCTGAAGGAATAAGGATGGCTAAACTAAGAGGAGTTAAATTTGGTAGACCGTCCACTCCTACGCCTAATGACTTTAATAATATTGTTAGACTCTATAAAGAAAAGAAAATCACAGTAGTAACTGCGATTAACATGTCTGGGTTAACTAGAGGTACTTTCTATAGAAAATTAAAAAATATTGAGGTTAAATCTTCTCAGTAGCTACTTTTATTAACTCATAATCCAAACGCAATAAGCATTGGATTTGTAGAGAGTTATGATTACGTAATTAGATCAAGTTCCTTTAGATGCTTATTTGGAATATACATTAATAAATAATTGATAACTTTTTTATAATTGGCCTTCGGGCCTTTTTATTATGTTTAAAATAGATAGCACCCCGTATCTGAGGTTGGGGGAGCAATCGAAAAACAAACATTACGGAACAAGTCGAATGGTTTTTTGACTCAAAAATTGAAAATCAATAATGATAAAACTATTAAAAAGCACATAAAAACAAAAGGAATGGCACTTTTTGGTAACCATTCCACTTGTTCGCTAATTATGGAGCACCTAACGAGAATCGAACTCGCATAGCTTGCTTGGGAAGCAAGTGTTCTACCACTGAACTATAGGTGCTTGTTTTTAATAAAAAACCGGATATAACTTATCCCGGTTAATTATTTTTAATTTGGTGGATGCTGGGGGGATCGAACCCTCGACCTCCTGTACGTCAAACAGGTGCTCTCCCAGCTGAGCTAAACATCCAATACTTTTTTTAAGTTGGCATTATCTTAAACGATAAGTTTCTTACCCAACTCGTGCATATTTTACAACCATCTTATAATAAAAACAAGCATATTTTAAAAAACATCGCTAAATGTTAAAATCAACCATAGTTAATTTTAATTTTTTTAGTTGGATTTGTTAGGTATCTTTATTGCTGTAGCTGCAATAATGTTTCTTTTTACAATCTTTTCAGAAATTCAATTAAGAAGATATAGTGATAATACATTAAAAAATATACACCGCTTTATTTTAAAATTTTTCTTTGGGTTTAAATATTTTGTCTAATTATATGTAATAAATTGTTAGTAAAAACACTAATAAAATAAAAAAGCATAGCGCTACACTATGTTTTTTACTGGTGCCGACTATAGGAATTGAACCTACAACCTACTGATTACGATTCAGTTGCTCTGCCAGATTGAGCTAAGTCGGCAGTTAATTTTCCTACATCCGACGCAAATACAATTATAATAAAGTTAGAAATTTATGCAATGAAAAAAATAGATATCACTAGATACCTATTTTTAATGATTATTAAATTAAACAAAATATTTATAATTATTTTTTTGCCAAATGTCTAGCTCTAACTTTATCATGAATCCACATGCCAAAGACAATAACTTCGTGCATGACAAGAGGAATGACTGATAAAGCACAAGTAATTAACCATTCTTGCCAGGTAAGATTTGCGGTATTAAATACATCACTTACGCCAGGAACTTCAATAACAAATAATTGTAATAAGATACCAGCAACAAAAGCGATAAGCATCATATAATTTTTCTTTTTAAATATTCTAACAAATGATTGTTTGATATTTGACATACCAACCATATGGAACAATTCTCCAACAGCAAGAGTAGTAAAGGCCATTGTTTGAGCTTGATGTAACATATCAGCATTTTTATAAAATTCTTTAATCCCATTAAAATCAGTAATGCCATTTAACCAAGCACAGCTAAAATAAGCAAGTAAAACCGCAACAGTTAAAATTGCACCATAAACTAAAGTAATAACAAGCCCACCATGCGCAAAGAAGGTCTCTTTTGGATCTCTTGGTTTTTCTTTCATGATATTACTATCTTTACCATCCATACCTAAAGCAATAGCAGGAGTAGAGTCAGTAATTAAATTAACCCAAAGTAAGTGAATTGCAATTAATGGTGCAGGGAAACCAATACATATGATGAAAAACATCGCTAAAACTTCAGCAATATTAGAAGATAATAAGAAAATAACAGTCTTTTTAATATTTGCATAAATTCCTCTACCTTCTTCTACTGCTTTTTCAATACTAGCAAAATTATCATCAGTTAAAACCATATCAGCAGCGCCTTTAGCAACGTCAGTGCCAGTTATGCCCATAGCAATACCAATATCAGCCGCTTTTAATGATGGAGCGTCATTAACACCATCACCAGTCATTGCAACAATATTGCCATTTGCTTGGAAGGCTTTAACAATTTGAACTTTATTTTCTGGAGAAACACGAGCAAAAACACGAGTGTGTTTACAAACATCTTTTAATTCATCAAAAGATAAAGCATCAATTTCTTTACCCATCATGCATTGATTAATACTATCAACTATTCCTAATTCTTTAGCAATAGCAAAAGCAGTGTCTTTATGGTCGCCGGTAATCATAACAGTAACAATACCAGCACCTTTAAATTTACTAACAGCAGGTTTAGCTTCTGGACGGGCTGGGTCAATCATTGCGACAAGACCAACAAAAACTAAGTTATCTTCTTTTATTTCATCTTCTTTAGAATAAGCTAAAGCAAGCACTCTTAAGGCTTCATTAGAATACATTGAATTAACTTCATAAATTTTATCAACGTCTTCTTTTGTAATTTTTCTTTCTTTATTATTTTCTAAAATATGAGAAGTATGAGCTAAAATAGAATCTAAAGCGCCTTTTGTAAAGATGATGTGCTTTTTATCACTTGTTTTATGCTTTGTAGACATCATCTTTCTTACTGAGTCAAATGGTAATTCATCAACACGTGGTAAGGCTTTTTCTAAGTCTTTTTTATGCATCTCAAATTCATTTGCAAAAGCCACTAAAGCAATCTCGGTTGGATCACCATATAATCCTTCATCCACTGTAGCGTTACTGCATAAAGACATACCCTTAGCAAGTAATAGCAAATGTTCATCTTTATTATTTTCATTAAAATCTTCACTAACATAAAAACTGTTATTTGTATAGGCTTTTAAAACTGTCATTTTATTTTGGGTTAAAGTTCCAGTTTTATCACTACAAACAACACTTACTGCACCTAATGTTTCTACTGATGGTAATTTTCTAACAATAGTGTTAACTTTTGTCATCTTTCTAACACCAATAGATAAAACAATAGTAACAACCGCCGCTAAACCTTCAGGAATAGCTGCAACTGCTAAAGCAATGGAAGATAAAATAGCTTCTATCCATGATTCAACATTGCTTCCATTACCATCAACAAATATCCAAATAATGTCAGCAAGTAAAACTAAAATAACTACACCTAAAGTTAAAAATCCAAGGAATTTAGATAACTTAGCTAATATTTTTTGTAAAGGTGTTTGTGTTTCGTCTTCTTCATCTAAGGCAGTAGCAATTTTACCTATTTCAGTATTCATTCCAGTCGCAGTAACAATACCAATACCACGACCATAACTAACAGGTGTAGACATAAATGCCATATTGCATTTATCACCAAGCGCAACTTCATTAGAAAAAGTAATGCTACAATCTTTATCAACAGGAACAGATTCACCTGTTAAAGAAGATTCATTAGCTTTTAAGTTGACCGCTTCTGCCAAACGTAAATCTGCTCCAATAGTGTCCCCTTCTTCTAAAACGACAACATCACCAATAACTAAATCGGAAGATTTAACTTTAAATCTTTTCCCATCTCGTATGACAGTGGATTCAGGTGATGATAATTTTTTTAATGCATCCAAAGAAGTTTGAGCTTTAACTTCTTGAACTGTACCAATAATTGAATTGAGCAAAACAACCGCTAAAATGATGATAACATCAGACCAGTCACCAACATCTAAAAAATAATTAATTTGTGACGCTGAATCATATCCGTGTTCTGTTAACAAATCAAGTAAAGGTTGTCCACCAGCGTTAACAATGTTTAAAACATCGATGGTTTCATAAATAGAAACAGCAATAGTGACTGCAATTGCAGCAAATAAAACAAATATCATCGGATTATTCATCTGCTCAAAGAAAATTCTAATCCATGATTTCTTTTTCTTTTCCTGCAACTTGTTTGGACCATATTTTTCTAGTCTAACTTTTGCTTCTTGACTAGTAAGTCCTTTTTCTAGATCAGTTGACAAAGCTTGTTTTGTTTGTTCAACTGTTAAAGACTCATAAGCAATTTTTTTAATTTGCTCAGTATTTTGAGTTTCGTTGCTTTTAGCTTTTTTCATATTAATATAGCTCCTTTGAAAGTAAACTTGGTCTTGCTATATAATCGCATATTACCGGGTTATTATTATCTAACCGAGCTGTCGATACATATGCCACGCTACTCCCCAATCGATTAATATTATATATTAAATGTTTAGTTAGTAAATAAATAAAATTTATTTTTTAAAAGTATCGCTATCATCTTTATTAAAAATATGGCTAATCCACATAAGTGTATAACTATAAGTGTCACCAATATTAGTAATTGTGTGTTCATAATTAGGAAGTATGTTAATCATTTCTTTATCTTTATCTTGGACAATATTTTCAATTAAATTATTATTAAAGATATTTTTTTGTGATATTAGACATTTTCCTTTTACAACATAAAATATTTCTTTTTTGTATGTGTGATAATGTCCACCTTTAATAATATTAGGATAAGACATATTTATACTAATTTGACCATAAAGTGGAGATTTATATAATTCTTTAAAATATCCTCTTTCATCTTTTACATAATTTAAAGAATATTTATTATCATTTAAATAATCACAGAATGTAACAAATAATTTTAATTCAAAATCGTTGCAAATTATTGGTAAATGTCTATCAGATTCAATGTCTTTTTTAAAATTTTTAATTAAATCTGCAAGGTTTTTCAAACTGCAATCATAAGTTTTATTAATTTTTAAAATATTGTTTTTAATAGGGATTTTATTTGATTTAATTACATCAATAAATTCATAACATATATCATCTATATAATTAAAGTGTATGATCTTATTTTCATCATGAATTTCAATTGGTAAGTCATGAGCGATATTATAGCAAAATGTCGCACATACAGAATTATAATTTGGTCTACACCATTTACCAAAGACATTGCTAAGACGATAAATAAAAACATTTAATGAAGAAGCAAAAAATAAATCTTCTACTGCTTTTTTAGCCTTGCCATAAGCATTATCTAAACTAGCTTGGACACTACTAGAAACAATGATTTTAACATCTTTATTATATTTAGAAACTAGATTAATCATTTTTTTAGCGATATCAATATTACCATCATGTATTTTGTTAATGTCTATATCTCTATTAACACCCGCTAGATGGACAATAAAATCACATTCTTTTATAAAATAAATAAGTTCATCATCGCTATTATTAATATCATATTCGAAAACTTCAAAATGATTTTCTTTTAAAATTAAGGAAAGATTTTTTCCAATAAAACCATTACTTCCTGTTATTAATATTTTCATTTTAATATTTCTTCCAAACTACTTTATTAATTATGTTCGTGTATGATTGAATAATTTTAACTATTTTATCAGAAACATTTATATCTTTATAATCACTAACCTGTTGACATTTGTTTTTATTTAAAAGCGCTACATCAACTGCTTGTAAAAGACTTTTTGAATCAATACCTGCTAAAACAAAACAAGCTTGTTCTAATGCTTCTGGTCTTTCAGTTGAAGTTCTTATAGAAACCGCTGCGATAGGTTTATTTATACTTGCATAAAAACTACTTTCTTCTGGTAATGTTCCAGAATCACTGACAACACAGAAAGAATTTAACTCTAAATTATTATAATCATTAAATCCTAATGGTTCATGAATTATAACTCTTTGATCTAATTTAAAATTTGTCTTCTCTAATTTATGTTTGGTTCTTGGATGACAACTAAATAAAATTTTCATCTGATATTTATTTGCTAAATCATTAATCGCATTAAATAAACTTAAAAAGTTTTTATCATCATCAATATTTTCTTCACGATGACTGCTTAAAACGATATATTCATTCTTTTTAAGATTTAGTTTTTCAAGTATATTACTATTTTTAATTTTCTCAAGATTAGTAGTTAAAACTTCACTCATTGGTGAACCACTTACAAATATTCTTTCTTTTGGTAAACCATTTTCGATAAGATATCTTCTTGCGTGTTCACTATATGGAAGATTAACATCACTGATAATATCAACAATACGTCGATTTGTTTCTTCTGGTAAACATTCATCTTTACATCGATTTCCTGCTTCCATATGAAAAATAGGGATATGAAGTCTTTTAGCGCTAATTGCACTTAAACAACTATTAGTGTCTCCTAACACTAAAAGTGCGTCAGGTTTAATTTCATTTAATAAGGTATAGGACTTAAAGATGATATTGCCCATTGTTTCACCTAGATTATTCCCAACACAATTAAGATAAATTTCTGGTTTATCAATATCTAAATCTTTAAAAAAGATATCACTAAGATTGTAATCATAATTTTGACCAGTATGAATTAATAACGTATCAAAATATTTACGACACTTATTAATAACACAAGATAATCTAATTATTTCTGGTCTTGTTCCAACAATAATTGCCAATTTTATTTTTCCATTATTTTTAAAATTTACCATAATGCCTCCTTAATCATGCTGTTTAACAGGACCGCCGAAAATTTCTAATCTTTTTAAAAGTGTTTTCATCTCTTCAACATCTAATTTATATGTATTATGAGAAGTATAAGATTGAACAACATCTAATTTTTTATTTCCAATTGAAAAATATTTATCATAATTTAAATCTCTATTATCAGATTTTATACAATAAAAACTACCTAAATCAACACTTCGTATCATCTCTTCTTCTGTAACAAGGGTTTCATATAATTTTTCACCATGTCTTGTCCCAATATAAGAAATACCAGTATTGCTATTTGTTAATTCAATTATAGCTTTGGCAAGAGTATAAATACTTGCTGAAGGAGCTTTTTGAACAAATAAATCACCTTGCTCACCATGTTCAAAAGCATATAAAACTAAATCTACTGCATCATCAAGTGTCATCATAAATCTAGTCATATCAGGATTAGTAATAGTTATTGGTTTTCCTTGTTTAATTTGTTGTAAAAATAAAGGGATAACACTTCCTCTACTTGCCATAACATTTCCATATCTAGTTAGACATAATATTGTCTCACCTTTTGATAATTGTCTACTTCTAGCAATAACATTTTTCTCCATAAGCGCTTTTGATATACCCATTGCGTTAATTGGATAAGCAGCTTTATCAGTAGATAAAAATATAGCTTTTTTAACTTTGTTTTTAATACAAGCAGTAATGACATTATCAGAACCAATTACATTTGTTTTAACAGCTTCCATAGGAAAAAATTCACAAGATGGGACTTGTTTTAATGCTGCGGCAGAAAATACATAATCAACACCTTGAAAAGCATCGATAATCGAATTTAAATCTCTAACATCACCGATATAAAATTTAAGTTTACTATTGTTATATTCTTTTCTCATATCATCTTGTTTTTTTTCATCACGAGATAAGATACGAATTTCTTTAATGTCTGTTTTTAAAAAGCGATCCACTACTGCGTGTCCAAATGAACCTGTACCACCAGTAATTAGTAAAACTTTATTGCTCAATATATTTGTCGCGTTTTTAAAATATTCATTTAATTTTTGTTTTATTGCTAATAATTTCAACTGATCAGCTTTTTCTTCATTGTTTTCATAATTAACAAAGCTTCTTAATGAAATGCCAGCAATTTCAGATGCTTGTTTCTGCGTTAATTTGCAATTATTGCGTATTTCTTTTAATGTCATAAACTAAACCTCATTAATAATACTATATAAAATAGTTAATAATATCAATACAAAATGCAAAATATGCACTTTTAAAAATTTAATATTTGTAGTGATTATCTATTTTAAAAATATTAAAATCTTCTATTTGTTTGTATCAAATTGAGATTTATCAAAATATTTACCAAACTCAAAATCATATTCATTAGGAGTAAATTTACCATGTCCAGAAGTTGGAAAGAAAGTTAGTTCGCCGATTTTAATTCCATTATTTGTATTATAAAAATCAATACGAACAAAATTAAAATATTTACCAATCTTTTTACAAATATTAATCATTTCGTCGTAATTTGATGGTTTTATTAATTTAGATTTAGACTTTAAATACACATGTTGACATTTAATAATATTAAAATTATCAGCCATAAAAACATCTAATCTTACATCTTTATTTCGATTAGACATAACATAACCAAATTTTACATCACCGTTAAAAGTAAAGAATTTATAATCAAGCAAGTCATTACTTTTGTTAGGATATAATAGTTCTTCCGCAAATATTTTTGGCTCTATATTTTTATAAACCCATTCATAATTATGAAAATCATCGATACTGGTATATTTTCTTATTAGAGCTTTATCAAGTTTATTAAAAACATCTTTAAAATCTGTAGTGTTTTTATCACATACAAAAACTGAACCGCTGTCATGATTAGTTTTTAAAACAAATTTATCAGGTAATTTGTCTAAATTTATTTCTTTAGATGATGCATATATTCCATATGTTTTTGGGATATATTTTTCTAAACCGATTTCTTTTAAAAAATCTTTACATCCTAGTTTATCCGCGCATTGACACCATAAATCATTATGATAAAAGTGTTTAAGCCAGCAAATATATTCATTAAAAGTTCTTGGATTTCTTAAATCAAATTTATATTTTAATAAACAGGAATTAATTTTATTTTCATAATCGATATCATTAGTGTATTTTTTTCTCCATCTCTTATGACACATTTTATAAGCAATATAATTAAAAAGAGTGTTTGTTTTAATTAATTTTTTAAATTTTGATAAACGTTTTTCCATGATTACTCTTCTTAAACATTTTTATATTAATTAATTGTCTATCTTATTTCAACAATATGAATGGTAGATATGAATTTTATTTAAAAAGAATTATTTTTATTTTAATATTGACAGTTGAACAATTGTTCAATTATAATACAATCATAGGGAGAGAATTTATGCCAGTAGATGTTGCAATTGTTGATAAAGAAAAAGTAGAAAAAACTAAACAAAAAATGATATCCGATACAGAGATATATAGCATAAGTGATTTTTTTAAGATATTTGGAGATTCAACTCGTTTAAAAATTATTTATGCTTTAGAAAATAATCCATTGTGTGTTGGTGATTTATGTAATGTTTTAGATATTACAAAATCTGCTGCGTCACACCAATTAAACATTTTAAGAACTAATAAGATAGTTAAGTTTCAAAAAAAAGGAAAAAATGTCATATATATGTTAGATGACGATCATGTTTCATTAATTATTGAAACAGCTAGAAACCATTTAAATGAAGGAAATAGATAATATGAAAGCAATCTTTAAATTTGAAGGAATTGACTGCGCGAATTGCGCATTAAAATTAGAAAATAAATTAAATAAAATTGAAGGAATTAATAATTGTAATATTAATTTTTTAAGCCAAAGAATAATTTTTGATTATCAAAATAATGAAAATTTAAATAAAGCAATTGATTTTTGCAAAGATTTTGAAGATGGTGTCATTCTTAAAAGGATTGGATAAAAATGAAAAAGAAATTTGATTTTATATCTTTGATTGTTACTACCATATTAACGATTGTTCTATTAGTAATTAATATAATTTATGGTGATGTAAAACTTGTTAATAGCGATGTTAAAACAATAATTATTTTACCTATATCACTAGCGTTATATTTATTAATTAGTTATGACTTATTTATTGATGCTTTTAAAAAGATTAAGCATAAACAATTTTTTGATGAAGTAACGTTATCTTTAGTTGCAACGATAGCGGCTTTTGCTATTGGAGAGTATGTTGAAGCTCTAGCGGTCGTAGTATTTTTCCAAATCGGTGAAAGGTTTGAAAAATATGCGGTTAATAAATCAAGAAATTCAATCCAGTCAATTTTAAATTTAAGACCAGATAAAATTACACTTTATAATGATGGTATTGAAAAAATTGTTGAACCTTATGAAGTTAAAATTAATGATTTAATTATTGTTAAATCTGGTGAAAGAGTGCCAATTGATGGTGTCATTATTAAAGGAAAATCATCTTTAGATACATCTTCAATGACTGGTGAATCTATTCCTAGAAGTGTAAAAGAAAATGATGAAATAATTTCTGGTGTTATCAATATTGGTTCACCACTAATTATTAAAGTAAATAAAGAATTTTATAATTCCACAATTGCTAAGATGCTTGATTTAGTTGAAAATGCTTCTTTAAAAAAATCTACTAGCGAAAGATTTATTACTAAATTTGCAAAAATATACACTCCTATTGTCATTTTTTCAGCGCTTGTCGTAGCGATTATTCCACCATTAATCATTAATTATAATAATATTGATGTGTGGGTTAATTATGTAAGAACGGCCGCAAGTTTTTTAGTTATATCTTGTCCTTGTGCTTTAGTTTTAAGTGTACCAATGAGTTATTTTGTCTCTTTAGGAGAAGCAAGTAAAGTAAAAACATTAATTAAAGGATCTATTTATCTAGATAAATTTGCTAAATTAAAAAATATTGTTTTAGATAAAACAGGAACAATTACCAAAGGTAATTTTGTTGTCAGCGATATTTATCCTTACAATAATTTAATTAGTAAAGATGATTTATTACTTCTTGCTCAATATGGTGAATATTATTCAAATCATCCTATTGCTATTGCTATTTTAAATAATAAAAAAGATGATTTAAATAAAGATGATTTAAATGATTATCAAGAAATTGAAGGTAAAGGCATCAAGGTAATATATAAAAATAAACCCTTAATGGTTGGAAATTATAAATTATTAAAAGAAAATAATATAAAATTAGAAGAAATATCATCCCCTTTTACTTTGATTTATGTAAGTTATGATAATAAATATTTAGGTTATTTAGAAATTAAAGATGAAATAAAAGAATCATCTATATTAGCTATAAAAAATTATCATAAAAATAAAATTAACAATGTCATTATGTTAACAGGTGATAATAATAAAATTGCTAAAGAAATAGCAAAACAAGCTAATGTTGATAAATATTACGCGAACCTATTACCAATTGATAAAACAAATATATTAAATGACATCATGTCAAAAAATAGTAAAGATATAACTGCTTTTATTGGTGATGGAATTAATGACGCACCGAGTCTAACAACTGCGGATATTGGAATATCAATGGGTGGTATTGGAAGTGATATTACGATTGATTCTAGCGATGCAGTTATTATGGATGACGATTTAAATAGAGTTAATCAAGTTATAAAAATTGCTAAACGAAATAAACGCATTGTTTTTGAAAATATCTTTATTGCGTTAAGTATAAAAACAATTGTTATGATCTTATCTTTAATACCTAATTTACCTATTACCCCTTATATTATGTGGTTTGGTATTTTTGCTGATGTTGGAGTAACTGTTATTTGTGTTTTAAATTCTTTAAGATTGTCTCTT
>CALVRV010000027.1 GCA_944358865.1 uncultured Bacilli bacterium
CTTTTTTTAAGGCAAGTAAGGCTGTATGATAACCAAGTAAACCTGTACCGCCTAAAATTATTAATTTCTTTCCCATATAAACTCCCTTGTGTAAAATTTTAAGACCTTTTAATAATAAAATATTTTCTTTAACAAATAAAGAATAAATCACTAACTAAATAAAAAATAGTCTGCAGAACTTGAATGTTTTGGCAAATACAGAGACTAAATTGACATTATTTCCTCCCTGTTCGTTAGCCCAAGAAGTAGAGGTGGCAAATATATTCTTAATAATTTTTTCCATATTTCTTTTATAAAAATATATTTTTGTATTGCTAAAATTGATATAAGTTTTTTAACCTTTATTGCTAAATAATTTTTAACTACTAGATAAATTAGCAAATATTTTTTTGCTTAATTTTTTATTATAAAAAGTGTTAATTTTCTCAACATAAAATTATATAACTAAAGTTAATTTATTTTAAAAATTGCTTAAAAAAATTATTAGTTTTTCTTTTTAAAAATTTCCTAATAAAAAAATATTTGCAATGTTAAATAAATGGCTTTATCATAAAATCAAGAGAGTGCTTAAACGTTTAAGCAAGGCTAAATAGCCACGGAGGAAATATAATGAAACTTAAACTCTTTGCATTTTTGCCACTTGTATGTGTGGTGGCGTTGACCATGGGTTTAACGTCGTGTGATGATCCTAGTGCGACATCTATGACTACTACAACTACTTCTGACCCAGGTCCTAGTGTAGAATCACATACAGTCACTTATTATGACGGAGAAGAAGTTCTACACACTGAAACCGTTTCTGATGGTGATGTGGCCCCTGAATGGGATCCTACCACGACAGTAACAGATAAAGAATTCTTTGGCTGGTTTGGTGAACCTACATTAACTCATGAGTACGATTTCACACTTCCTGTCACTGATGACTTATCTATTTTTGGATCATTTGTTGGTTATCAAGATGATACTCGTCACTGGGCTTTAGCAGGTAGTGGTGGTACTGAATTATTGCGTTTATCTAACTGGGGTAAAGTCTTTACAGATGACCACTACATGGTTGATGAATCAACAAGCGACGCCAATATCTTCACTATTGAAATTAATCTTTTTGTAGGAGATCAATTCCAATTTACCAACCCTGTTTATAACGAAGAAACTGAAAGTTATTCTTGGGGACATCAAAGAGGTGGCGGCTATTTAGTTGAACCAACTAGAGATGAAGTAGAATATTTCTCAGTCGGTGGTGGACTTGGTTCTGATAATTATACCGCTAATATTACAGCTTTAGTGGAAGGTCGTTATAAATTTACATTAACAACTTATCCTGCTGGTGATTTCCAAAAAGATGATTCGCCAGAAACTTACAATAATAGAAATTATTATGACACTCTTGAATGGGTTAGAGTAGGTGATTCTACTGAAGAACAAGCTGAAACTGTTACTAAATTCTATCTTAAAGGAGAATTTATTACTTCTTGGGCTGATTTACAAAATGATCATACTTTAATGGTAGACACTGATGGTGTTCATACCCTAAATAATGTCTATTTAAAAGCAAGCGATCAATTTATGTTTGCCTCTATTGTTGTTGAATCAGGAACTGGCACTGTTAGTGAAGGTAATGAATATATTAAAGGCTCAAATTTAACTGAAGCGAGTAAAGCCTTAGTTAGTGGCGAAAGCAATATGAAAGTTAACGCTGATGGTTATTATAATTTTAGTTATGACTATGAAGCAAAAACTTTAGAAGTAACTAAAAATGACACTTATGTGCCAACTGCTGCATCATATTACGCTGATGGTGACTTTGGTGGCAGAAGCTGGGGAATTGATGAAAGCCTAAAACTTGTCCAAAGCAGTGAAGATGAAGAAGTTTATACACTTGCTAATCCAATTACAGTTACAGAAAAAGGACAACAATTAGGAATCCAATATTATAATGCAGAATTATCTTCACCATATGTCGATTTCTTTGCATCTAGTTATGTTGCTACTGAAAGTGACGCTTATGATTTAAGTGCAACAAATATCAGCTTTAGCACTGTCGGTAGTTACAACATTTCATTTAATACCTATTCACATATTATTACTATTACATTAGTCGAATAAAGTATTAATTTTCATAAACTATGGATGTGGTTACCTTCTTCCATATCCATAGTTTAGTCTATAATATATTGATGTTTATCTACATCTTCACGATTAATTGAATAATTTAAACATTCAATTATTGCTTCAAATTTACTTTGACTATCAATATCTAGATAAGTATGATCGACTTTCAAACTTTCTAAATATTGACTTACTTGATAATTTAAACATATCAATGGACGAGTATTGTTCATAATTATTTCAAACAATTTGTCATAATTATCAATAAAAACAACTTGACCTTTGCTATTAAGCGTTTTAGTTATTTTTTCATCTTGATAAGGTAAAGATAAATATAAAGCTTTGTTATTATTTACTACCTTAAAAGAATTATTTATTTCAAAAAATAACGGATCATCGACATAACAATCGACAGATATCAAAGGAATAAAATTAATCTCTCCTAATTTCTTAAAGGTATCTTTATCGATTCGATATGTTATAATCGCGTCTACATAATTATATTTAGCAATCATATTATTAGGCGCGATTGTGATATTATATTTATAAGGTCTTAAAAATCTTGATAATTTGTTTAAAAATCTTAAAACTTCTGCTTGATAAAGCGAAAAAGGATTATCACCATAAAAAAATAATATATTATGACTCTCTCCTGTTGCTAAAGATCTAGCGTAAGGATTTGAACGGTACATATAAAGATTAGCGATTTGCAATACCTTTTGTCTTGTTG
Organism: uncultured Bacilli bacterium; assembly: GCA_944358865.1. Lineage (GTDB taxonomy): Bacteria > Bacillota_I > Bacilli_A > RFN20 > CAG-826 > CAJOOD01. Next base: position 2,840 of record CALVRV010000027.1, read on the forward strand.
CCTCTGGTATTCTTGAATTTTGCTTGTTGTTTAAAACATATGACACCGTAGCAACAGAAACATTGCACATTTTAGCTATATCAACCATTGTAATCTTTTTCTTGTTCATAGATTTTATTTTATCTTATAAACATTATTTATTAAAGGAAACAATTATGGAAATTTCATCATTAAAACACAAAACAGATTCAATTTATTCTTATCCGATAAGTCAAAATGAGATTCAAATCGTTTTTTTAACTAAAAAAGATGACGATATAAAAAAAGTTGAACTTATGTATAACGAAAAATATAAATTTCATGAAGAAGTTTTCTTTTTAGATATGCCTAAAGTATGTGATGATGGTGTTAATGATTATTACATTTTAAGGATTAAATTAAAAGATAAACGTTTTGCGTATGTTTTTAAATTAACCCTTAATAATGGTGAAATTTATTATTTTAGTGAAAGCGGTGTTAGTAATCACTATGACATTAAAAAAGGATATTATGACTTTTTCCAAGTCTCTTATATAAATTCAATAGATACGCTAAAAATTAATAAAATCTTGCAAAACCGCGTTTTTTATCAAATTTTTGTTGATCGTTTTTATAAAGACAAGTCAAACAATAATCCAAGAATTAATATTTCCTGGTTAGATAAAGTAGATTCTAACACTATTGCTGGAGGAACATTAAAAGGAATAATTGAAAAGATTGATTATTTAAAAGATTTAGGTATTAACGGATTATATTTAACACCAATTTTTAAATCTAATACTAATCATAAATATGACACGATTAATTATTATGAAGTAAGTAAAGATTTTGGTGATGAAATTGATTTAAAAGCCTTAATTAATTTAATTCATAAAAACGATATGATTGTTTTATTAGATGGTGTATATAATCATGTTTCTAATTTGTTCCCTTATTTTAAAGATGTTGTTAAAAACGGTAATAATTCTAAATATTATGATTGGTTTTTTATCGATGGAGATAAAGTAGATGAAAATAGAGTTAATTATGAAACTTTTGCGTCTTGTTGTTATTTACCTCGTCTAAATTTAAATAATATTGAAGTACAAAATTATATTTTAGAGGTTGCTAAACATTATGTTAGAGAATATCAAATTGATGGATATAGGTTAGATGTAAGCGATGAAATTCCACATGGTTTTTGGATTAGATTTAGAATCGAATTAGAAAAAATAAATCCTAATATTATTTTATTAGGAGAAAATTGGCATAATGCACATAGCTTTTTAAACAGCGGTTTTGAATTTGATAGCATCATGAATTATGCCTTTACAAAAGAGATTTTAAATTATGTCGCATATAATAAAATAAGTGCAATAGAACTTAAAAATAATCTTATTTCACATCTGTTTAGATATAAATTTAATATTAATTACAATTTATTAAATTTGGTGTCAAGTCATGATGTTAATCGCTTTTTAGATGAATGCAAAAATGATGTTGATAAGTTTTTAGTTGGTTATTCCTTATTATTTATTTATATTGGTGTTCCATGCATTTATTATGGTGATGAAATTGGCACTGATGGGGGATATGATCCTTATAATCGCGCTTGTTTTAATTGGAATAAAGATTGTTGGAATTTAAAAATTTATGAGACTATTAAAAAATTAATTAATATTCATAAACGTGAATGTATTAATGAATTAGACATATTAATTGAAAGTAAAGATGATGTTTTTATTTTAAAAAGATTTAATAAAAATAAATGCATCACACTTTATACAAATTTATCAAATAAAGACAAATTAATTAAACCGATCGATAATATTCTTTTATCAAATCTTTATATAGATAATATTTTAAAACCAAGTGGTTTTCTCATAACAAAGGAGGCTAAATAGTTATGAAAAATTTTAAACACTTATTCGTTATTTTTGCAACACTTGTAGCTACTTTAAGCGCTTGTCAACCAAGCGTATCGTCTTCTACAACCTCTTCATCTAATTCAAATACAACAATTACTAATCCTAGTGAAGATGATCCTGTATTTAGCAAATTTACAGGTGAATTAGAACGAAATGTTGAAATTAAGGTTGTTGAAAATGATACCGCTATAAAAATGGGATATTTAGACGAACTAATCGAAGCTTTTAATGAAGAATATAAAGAATATGGCATAACTGCTGTAGATGCAAATCAAGGTGAATTTGCTGATTTACCAAACACCGGTCCTTATGGCTATGGTCCAGATGTCGTTTATCAAGCTAATGATGTTTTGATGGGATGGGTGCAAGATAAACACATCATGCCTTTACCAACTCATTTAATTGAAGCCTATCAAAGTGATGTCATACCTCAAACCGCTCATGAAGCTTATAAATCTGTTAATAATAATGTTAATTATACATTTGGTGTTCCTGTCAATATTCAATCACCATTACTTTATTATCGTAAAGATTTATTACCTAGTGATTGGCAAGAAACATGGGATGATAATGATAATGATGTTCCTGATATGGTTGAAAATATCGTTGATTTATATCAATTCTCATTACAATATCACGAACAAGATAATAGCAAATATGGTTTTGAATTTTCATTAAATGATTTTTATTTCACCAGCGGATATTTATTTAGTTATGGTGCATATTTATTTGGTGAGAATAATCGTGACGATACTGATATTGGTCTTCATCAAGGCAACGCAAAATATGGTGTCCAATTATTAAGACAATTTGCTGCACAAATGTCACCAGCTTGTATAGATGACAGTGCTAAATTAGCAATTTCTGGTGCAATGGCATCTGGTAAATATTTTGCCAGTGTCACAACTCCTGACGTAAGAAGCGTTATCGTCGATGCTTTAGCGACTACATATCAAGATGAAGAAGGATTAACAAGTCAAGAAGCTATACAAAAAGCTGAAGAAAATATTATTGGTGTTCCATTTCCTTCTTTACCTTCAAATGGAGATTTAATTAATCCTAGCGAAGAGATGATTGAATGTAAACAAATGGGTGGAATTAATGGCTTTGCTATGTCTAGCTACACTAAATACCCTAATGCCTCTTTAGCATTTATTAATTTTGCTACTTCTTATAAAATGGTCAAATTAAGAGAGGAAATTATTCAAATCGCGCCTTGTCGTAGTGATGTTGCAAGTGAAAGTAATGAACTTTCTCAACAATTATTTGAAAAAGCTAGTAATGGTAGCATCGTTTTAATGCCATCGATTAAAGCTATTAATCAAGTTTGGACTCCAGCTGGATCATTTATGGGTGATGTTGCTGCAGATCCTAGCCGTGGTAGTAATGCCAAATATGATACTTTAGATAAAATTCAAGCCGCGTTAGAACAATTATCTAAAGATATATATGATGCGATTCATCTATTAAGTTAAGGATTAAAATAATGAAAAGATTTTTTAAAAATATAGCAATTAAAACTAATAATACTTACGTTAATTTTATTAACTTTTTTAAAGTATCAAATATTAATGTTAAAGCTTCAATGGCTTTAATGGGATTAGGACAATTGATGTATCGTCAAATTGGAAGAGGTATCCTTTATTTAGCCATTGAAATATTAGGTATAGTTTTCTTTTCCTTATATGGTTTTCATTGGCTAGTTGGCTTAATTACTTTAGGCACTGTTGAAGCAGATCCTTGGACTGGATTAGAAGGGGATAATTCTGTCATATTCTTATTATTAGGTTTAATGTCTTTAACATTATTAATTTTATTTATTGCTTTATATATAAGTAATGTTAAAGATGCTTATAAAACATCATTATTAGTTTTAAAAGGTGAAAAAATACCTACTTTTAAAGAAGATTTAAAAGATTTATTAGATAAAAAATTTTATAAAACAATGTTGTTTTTGCCCTTACTTGGCACATTAATATTTAGTGTTCTACCTATTGTTTTTATGATTCTTGTCGCTTTTACAAATTATGGTGATACAGTTTTACCACCGGTATTAGTTGATTGGATAGGAATTGATAATTTTGTTAAAATATTCTCTTTAGGAGATATAGGTCCAACATTTTTTAAAATACTTGGATGGAATATATTATGGGCTGTTTCTACAACTTTATTAAATTATGTTTTAGGTTTGCTTTTAGCTATCATTTTAAACAAAAAGGTTGTAAAAGCTAAGTTTTTTTGGAGATTATTTCCAATACTTGCTTATGCAATTCCTGGATTTATTACACTTACAGCGTTTAAATTTATGTTTGCACAAGGTGGTCCAATTAATCAATACATTATCCAAGCTGGTGGGAGTGCAATTCCATTTTTAACAAAAGATGGAACCTGGTGGGCAAGAATAATTGGCTTATTAATTAATGCTTGGCTTACCGTTCCTAGTGTCATGTTATTAGCGACAGGCATTCTTAGCAACATAAATAATGATCTTTATGAAGCAGCTAGAATTGATGGGGCAGGTAGTTTTAAACAATTTAAAGATATTACTTTACCATTTGTCGTCTTTGCTACAACACCAACACTTATTACTTCATTTATTGGTAATTTTAATAATTTTGGAGTGTTTTATTTTTTAAGAGGTGCGATTGAAAGTGATGGATATTTTGCCTCAAACGATACTGATTTATTAATTAACTGGTTGTATCGATTATCAATAGACAACACATATTATTCTATTGGTGCAGCGATATCTTTAATTATTTTTGTAATAACCAGCGCAATATCATTAATCATTTATATTAAATCACCAGCGTATAAAAAGGAGGACACATTTAGATGAGACGAACTTTTAATAATTTGTCGACAAATAAACAAGTCAAAAAAGTTTTAAGCGCGGTATTTATTTATTGTATTTTAATTATTGTTTCGGCAATTTTCTTTTTTCCTTGCTTGTGGTTAATATTATCTAGTTTTTCAAAAACTGGATCTTTATATGATATTGAAGGCTTTTTTCCAAAAGAATTTTCTTTTGATTCTTTTATAAAATTATTTACTGATACTTCACAATATAATTACCCAATGTGGTTATTAAATACATTAATTATCGCTATTTTTAATTGTATTTTCTCAACATTATTAGTTATTGGTACAGCCTATACAATTTCATATTTTCAATTCAAATCTCGTAAAGGATTAATGAAAGGTGCTTTAATTTTATCAATGTTTCCATCTTTTATGGGAATGACTGTCATTTATATATTAATGACACAATTTAATATTGTTAATAATATTTGGGGCTTAATTTTAATTTATTCTTGTACTGCACCATTAGGTTATTTAGTACAAAAAGGATTTTTTGATACAATTCCTCAATCTATTTATGAGGCAGCTAAAATTGATGGCGCGACAAATGCAAGAATATTTTCTACGATAACCCTACCATTAGCAAAACCTATTATTGTTTATACGGCATTAACAAGTTTTGCTTGGCCATGGTCTGATTTTATTTTACCGAAATTATTATTAATTGATAAAAATAATTGGACTGTAGCGGTAGGATTAATGCAACTTCAACAAAATGAATTCTCTCGTTTTGCTGCTGGAAGTGTTTTTATTGCTATACCTATTGTTGTTTTATATTTCTTTTTGGTCAAATATATGGTCAATGGTATGACTGCAGGTGCAGTGAAAGGATAATTTAATATGGCAAATGTAAAATTAATTGATGTTTGTAAAGTTTATAATGGTAAAGTAAGAGCAGTCTCTGATTTTAATTTAGATATTAAAGATGGTGAATTTATTATTTTTGTTGGTCCTAGTGGCTGTGGTAAATCAACTACTTTAAGAATGATTGCAGGATTAGAGGAAATTACATCTGGTAAAATATATATTGGAGATAAATTAGTAAACAATATTGAACCTCGTGATCGTGATATCGCAATGGTTTTCCAAAACTATGCTTTATATCCTCATATGTCTGTATTTGATAATTTAGGATATTCATTAAAATGTCATCATGAAAAGAAAGAAATTATTAAAGAAAAAGTTGAAAATGTCGCTAAATTATTAAATATTAGTGAACTTTTGCAAAGAAAACCGAAAGAATTGTCAGGCGGACAAAGACAAAGAGTCGCACTTGGTAGATGTCTAATTCGTAATCCTAAAGCCTTCTTATTTGATGAACCTTTATCAAATTTAGACGCTAAATTAAGAGTACAGATGCGTAGTGAAATTTCAAAATTACATAAGCAAGTTAAAGGCACTTTTATTTATGTTACTCATGATCAAATAGAAGCGATGACTATGGGTGATAGAATTGTTGTCATGAAAGATGGATTTGTTCAACAAATCGACACTCCAACAAATTTATATGAACATCCTATCAATGTTTTTGTTGCAACATTTTTAGGTTCTCCCCAAATGAATATTTTCAAAGTTAAATTAGAAAATAATTCATTAATTTTTGATGATAAGACTTCTTTAAATTTATCACAAAAAATTATTAATAAAATGATCGATGGTTATAATGATAAACCATTATTGCTTGGAATTAGACCAAATGATTTTGATTTATCTGATAGTAAAGATTATGATTTTAAAGTTGATAAAATTGATTTAATTGAAAAATTAGGTAATGAAACTTTACTTTATGTTGATTTACCAGGACGTGAAGAAAGTACAATTATTTCTTTAAAAATGAATATTGTCGACGATTTAAAAGGACCGATATATTTAAAAGTAAATAAAGATCGAATACATTTATTTAATGAAAATAATGAATCAATTTTAAAAATTAATGAATATAATTTTATTAACGCTAATCTTAAATTAAATAATGATAATTTAATTATTGATGAAAAATATCAAATTGATAATTTTTCTAAAAAATCAATTTCTGATATAACAAATATAAACAGTGGTTATATTCGTGTGGATAGTAATTTATTTACACTTAAAAAAGAAAATGATAATGATTATCAAATTGAGGTTAAAATTATTGCAAAAGATATAAGAAGCAATAGCAATGTTTATTTTGCTAATAAAGTTAAAGATAATATAAGAATTACTTTTATCACTAATAAAGATATTAATTATGAAGTTAATAGCAAAGTAAAATTATTTGTTTCTTTAAATAATGTCAGTGTATGTGATGAAAACAAAAATATCTTAATGGTTAATGATGATATTTTAAAACCTATTATTGATGTAAATATCAAACAATTTTCTAAAGAATACTATATTATCACTAACGAAAAACCTTTTGCAAAAAGAAATAAATACCTTCTTATTGAAAAAATATATGATTTAAATAATAAGATGATTCTTATTTGCAAGAATCAAAATCAAGAAAATTTAACTTTAAGAATTGATAAAAACGATGATTTCTTTAATGGGATGTTGATATATACAAAATACAAAAAAGATAAAACTAAATAGTAATTGGATTATTTATGTTTATGAAGAGACAATCTTAAAGAATTTAAAACACAAATAACAGTTACTCCAACATCAGCAAAAATACCAAACCACATAATAT
>CALVRV010000028.1 GCA_944358865.1 uncultured Bacilli bacterium
GGAAGCATCCATGTTAGTCTTATGATATAATCCAGTTAACAAACATTTAATGTCTAGGAAACTGGGTACCCATCATCATGCCTGGGTTTTTGTTTTTAATGGTTAAATTATTCCCTGCGTGGATTGTGGCAAATTTAAACCGTCAACTTCAATTTTAAATTGTTTAGTTTTTTCTAAATATGATAATTAATCTTCGTTAATAGAATGTCAAATTTATTTAGTTTAATTTCAAAAAAATAAGTGTTTTTGACTAATACATTTACCATCTTGCTTAATAAGTGAAATTTATGAAAAGATTTATTGCTTTGTTTTTCGTGGTCTTTCAAATTACAAACTTTAACTTTTTACTTTCTAAGTGCATTTTTAAAACTTTATTTAAAGCTACTCAAATTAATTCTAAATATTGCAACAAAATCTTTTCGGTTTAATGTTTAAGAAAACTGTCTAAAAATAGTAGACACCTCTAACACAATCTCGCCATTTCTTCGATTAAACGCATGCCATTTCTTCGATTAAACGCTTGCCATTTCTTCGATTATAGTTGCTAATATAATTATTTCCTATCTTTGGCGGATAAACAAAAAAGCCCTTTTTTTAGACGTGGTGGGACTTTTTTAAATTTTATTTTCGCAAATTTTTTTGTTAATCTATCTTTTTTAAAAAAGTTTTTTAGCCTTTTAATTTATTTTAATTTGAAAATAGTAAGTGTCTTTTTAAGCTAGATCGTTTACATTTGCATATATAATAATATCAATTATTATAGAAATATTAATGTGTATAATAATTTAACAAAAAGTTGTTTTAAAAAATTTATTAGAAAATAATATGGACATAATAAATTTAAATAAGAAGAAAAAAATAAATTCTAGTCAATATAAAGTAATGTTAAATATGGACAATAATATGGACATTTGATATATTATTTTTATGATAAACAATTTTTCAATGCCTTCAAAAATATCTAATGCTAGAGAAATAAGAAATGATTTAAAAATTCTTTGTAATCACATTTCTGGTTTTTTAAACGCTAAAACTCAAGCTGTTTTTAATTTCAATGATATTAATAAAGATAACTCTGTTCGTCTATTTAAAAAAATAACATTTGCAATTAATAAATATATTCGCCCTCAAATTGATATTGATATGAAAATTTTTGATCTAGGCGATTTTGATATGATTAAGCTATATTTAAACGATTTTAGTGACGTTCCCTATAGCAGCGACGGACGATATTTTATTTATAATAATAGTCAATTATTAGAATTGTCTCCTAGTGAGTTAATTAAGCTTATTAACAAAGAAAATTATAAAGAAACTTTTGAAAATAAAATCACATCATTTACTATTGAAGATTTAGATAAAACCACTATTGATTTATTATTTAAAAATAATGATTTTATTTCATTTTTTAAAGAAAAAAATCTACTTAAAAATGATAATCTTACCGCATCTTCATATTATTTATTTGGTGATCATAATTTATTATCTTTAAATTATGAAAATTTTATTGATGGTAGCAAGCAATTTTATAATGGAAATATAATTAATATCTTAGATCATCTTTTAGTAATTTTTAATTATTTAGATAATGATATTTTTAAAAACTTTTTGTTTACTCTTTTATTAAATTTTAATTATAAATATTATTTTTATCTTAATTTAAATATTTATGAAGATAAAATTGAAATTACGTTAGATTCTGCAAATGAAATAAACGCTAATAACATAAAAAATCTAACGATGTTTGATGTTTTAAAAACATTTTATAATGATATGGATTTTATAAGTCTTAGCGATTTTAAAAAAGCAATGTCTAGTATGAATATAAATTATAGTATATCTATAAAAGATAATAGACTTTCTTTAGTGATGTTTAATAAAGAAAATAAAGAACTTGATAATAAAGATAATAACAAAAAGATTGAAAAAAACACTAATAGAGTCAAAGATAAATTCCTAGACATCTTAATAAGAAATCCATACATCACTAATAATGAAATTGCGTCTATTTTAGATATATCGACAAAAACTGTTCAAAGAAAAATTAAAGAATTAAAAGAAAAAGATATTATTCAAAGAGAAGGAAATTATCGAACAGGGTATTGGAAAATTGATCTGGACAAACTAGAATAAATATGGACATTTAATTATATAAAAAAACTATAAAAATTAGATTACTACTAATAAAATAAGAAACATGAAACATAGACATTTTAAATCCTGAGGAGGACATTATGGAAAATAAAATAATCGAAAATATCTTAACTAGAAGAAGTGTTAGAAGTTTTTTAAATGATGAAGTTGAGCAAGACAAAATCGATTTAATATTAAAAGCAGGCAGTTACGCACCAAGTGGTATGGGTAAACAATCACCTGTTATTATTTGTATAAAAGACAAAACATATAGAAATAAAATAAGTGCTTTGAATGCTAAATTCTTAAATAGTAATAATGATCCATATTATGGAGCGCCTATTATTATTTTAGTTTTAGCAGATAAAAATATTCACACTAATATTGAAGATGGTTCTTGTGCTTTAGAAAATATGATGCTTGCCGCTCATAGTTTAGGTTTATCTACTTGTTGGATTCATCGTGCAAGAGAAATGTTTGATAGCCAAGAAGGTAAAGATTTATTAAAAGAGTGGGGCATAAGTGAAGAACTTATTGGAATTGGCTCTTTAGCGCTAGGCTATGCAAAAAATAACAACCAAGTTGCTAAGCCAAGAAAAGATAATTATATAAAAATTATTTAATATTTTTCTTTTTTTGCTCTATACGCCACCTTTTAATTTCTTCAAGGCGGGCTTTATAACGTATTTCTAATCCTTGTTCAGTTGGAAAATAATATTCTTTATCTTTGATAGAGTCAGGCAAACATTGCATTAAAGCAATTTTATCTTTTGTATCATGAGCGTAAATATAATCTTTTCCATATCCTAAATCTTTCATTAATTTAGTTGGAGCGTTTCTTATATTTAAAGGTACAGGCTCTGCAATCATTTTTAAAGCGTCTTCTTTAGCTTTTAAATATGCGACTTCCATCGCGTTACTTTTTGGTGACATTGCCATATATGTTACTGCGTGAGTTAAAATAACATTACATTCTGGCATACCAATATAATGACAAGCTTGATAAGCATTTACTGCAATTTGTAAGGCCTTAGAATCTGCTAGACCAATATCTTCACTAGCAAAACGAATTATTCTTCTAGCAATGTATAAAGGATCTTCACCTGATTCAAGCATTCTTGCTAACCAATATATTGAGGCATCAGGATCAGAATTTCGCATTGATTTATGCAAAGCTGATATTAAATTATAATGTTCTTCACCATTTTTATCATATAGTAATGATTTTTTAGAAGTAACTTGTTCAATAATTTCTTTTGTAACATTAATATTTCCATTTTTATCTATTGGAGAATTTAATATTGCCATTTCTAATGTTGATAAAGAATTTCTAGCATCTCCATTTGAAAAATTAGCAATTAAAAGAAGACTATCATCATCAATATTTATATTTTTATTAGCAAACCCTTTTTTTGATATTAAAGCATTTTTTAAAATTTTTAAAATTTCTTCATTTGTTAATCCTTTTAAAACAAATACTTTGCAACGTGAAAGTAGGGCACTGTTAACTTCAAATGATGGATTTTCAGTTGTCGCACCTATTAAAATGATGCTTCCTTTTTCTACATAAGGTAAAAAAGCATCTTGCTGTGCTTTATTAAAGCGATGTATTTCATCAACAAATAAAATAGTTTTTTCACCAAATTGACGATTTTTTTCTGCTTCTTCCATAACTTGTTTTATTTCTTTTATGCCAGATGTAACCGCGCTAAAATCAATAAAATGAGAATGACTTTTAGAAGCAATAATTCTAGCAAGAGTGGTTTTACCTACTCCAGGCGGACCCCAAAAAATCATTGAAGGAATATTATCCGATTCAATGATATTTTTTAATATTTTACCTTCGCCTAATAAATGCTTTTGACCAACAAATTCATCTAAATTTTCTGGTCTTAGGCGAGAAGCAAGAGGTTGATTATCTTCTTTTTCAAAAATATTTATTTGTTTATTCATCTTAAGCAAACTTTTCTGCTGTTTCTAGAGCAACTTCAATCATTTTTGCTAAACCTAATTGTCTTTGCTCACTTGTTAATTTTTCTTTTTTAATAAAATGATCAGTAACAGTTAATAAGCATAACGCTCTTTTTTTAAAGCGCATTGCAGTAGTGTATAAGGCATATGATTCCATTTCAACACCCATAATTCCTAATTTAGCCCATTTTTTCCAAGTATCAGGATCTTCATCATAAAACACATCAGCACTTAAGATTGGTCCAACTTTTAAAGGCATATTTTTATTTTTTAAAACATTATACGCGGTCATTGTTAATTCAAAATCACTAGCAGCGCTTAATTGTTCTAAGCCATATTGTTTATACCAATTGCTATCTGTAGATGCACTTGAACAAACTAAGACATCGAATAAATCTATATCTTCTTGATAGGCACCACATGTACCAACACGAATAATAGTTTCTACTCCATATGAACAATAAAGTTCATGACAATAAATTCCAATCGATGGAATACCCATCCCAGAAGCCATAACAGATATTAATTTATTATTTTTTGTATAACCTGTATAACCTAAAATACCACGAACTGTATTTACTAATTTATAGTCATGTAAATAAGTTTTAGCAATCCATTCTGCTCGTAGAGGATCTCCAGGCATTAAAACAACTTTTGCAAAGTCATTGTCTTTTGCGTTAATATGTGGTGTAGCCATAATTTTGTTCTCCTTATGATATGAATATATTATACGAAATGTTACTAATTATATCTATCTTTTGTTTTTAAATGTAAGAAATGATTAATTTTTATTTTAATTATTTTTTTAGTAAAACTTTGCAAAAATAGATTATTTTTTAAAAAAACATTGACTGAACATAATTTTTGTTAAAATTTAATTAATATTTTGATACTATATCAAAAGAGGTGGTTGAAATGTCTTTTATTTGGGATACTGTTGATAAAGATTATGGTCCAAGTATTGGAAATATCGTTATTGATGTAATAATTATTTTCTTAATTTATGCTTTCTTATTTTTTATTTTTGTTAAAGCTATTAAACGGAAAAGCGGTTATTTTTTACTTGGAATTTCTTTTGTTTTAACAATTTTATCCTATATTTTCAACTTAGAATTAACTCTTGTTGTTGTATCAACTGTATCAAGTGGTTTAATTGTTGTTATGCTTTTTGCTAACTTAGGTGATTTAAGATATTACATCGCTAATCCATTTAAAAGGGCTAGTGCAAAAACAAATAAAAACCAAGTTGAAAAGATTTTTGACCGTCATGCGACATATCAAATTATTGATAGCACTGTTAAGGCTTTATCAAAAGCAAAAATAGGCGCTCTTATTACTTTTGAAAGACAAACATTATTAGATGATTTTTGTAAAAATGGTGTTAAAGTTGACGCTCCTATTTCACAAGAATTATTAATGACTATTTTTTATCCTGGTACTAGATTACATGATGGTGCAGTTATTATTCATGGCGATATGATTAAATCTGCGGCAGTCTTTTTTACACCTTCTACAAAAGCTTTTACTAATAAATATGGTTCTAGACATCGTGCCGCTATTGGTATTAGTGAAGTATCTGATTCTTTAACTGTTGTTGTAAGTGAAGAAACCGGACGTATTTCTTTTGCAATTAATGGACAAATCGAAGCTGTCACCAGTGATGATTTTTTAAGAGTATTTGAAAATTATATGATTGATGCTGAAAAAAGCGAATATGAACAAGAATAAATATTTTGGCACTGATGGTATTAGAGGTAACGCTGATAATTTACTAACTAATAATTTATGTTATTCAATTGGAAAATTTTTAGCAAATTATCATAATAAAACAAATAAAATATTAATTGGCCGCGATACTAGAGAAAGTGGAGAAAGAATATTACATAATATTGTTTTAGGACTTATTGATAATAATGCTTTTGTTTATGATTTAGGTATTACGACTACACCTAGTATTTCATATTTATTATCACATGATGATAGTTATGATTTTGGTATTATGATTTCTGCTTCTCATAATCCTTATTATGATAATGGGATTAAAATATTTGCTAAATCTGGAATTAAAATTGAAGATGATTTAGAAAACAAAATCGAATCTTTTATTGAAAATAATAAAACCTATAATGATAAAATTAATGATGAACTTTTTAAAAAATATTATCAAAATACATCTTATTTATTAGATAAATATTTAAATTTTATCGCTAGTAAATATGTTTTTAATAAAAGATATAAAATTGCGATAGACTGTGCAAATGGATCAACTTCTATTTTTGCATATAAATTATTTAATGATTTATTAAAACAAGATGTCACTATTATTAATGACAAATATAATGGGAAAAATATTAATGATAAATGTGGCTCAACACATATTGAGACTTTATCTAATTTTGTTAAAAACAATAATTTTGATTTAGGATTTAGTTTTGATGGTGATGGAGATCGTCTTATTGTTTGTGATCAATTTGGTAATGTATGTAATGGTGATAAACAAATCTTTTTAGGTGCGAGATACTTAAAAGAAAATCACAAATTAAAAAACAATAAAGTTGTTGTTACTATTATGTCTAATCTAGGTTTTTTATTTGACTTAGAAAACGAAAATATTAATTATGATATTGTTGATGTCGGTGATAAAAATGTTTATAAATGTTTAAAAGATAATAATTTATCTCTTGGTGGTGAACAAAGTGGTCATATCATTTATTTTGATGATTTAAATACCGGTGATGGATTATTAAGTGCGATGTATATGTTAAATATTATTTCTTATTTTAACGCTAGTTTGCATGCATTAACAAAAGATTTGCATAGTTTTCCACAAATAATTTATAATTTTAAAACACTAAATAAAGATGAACTTGTTAACAAAATTAATCATAATGATGATATTAAAAATTACATAAATACATTAACATCTTCTGGAAGAGTCTCAATTAGACAAAGTGGGACTGAACCACTTGTAAGAATTATGGTAGAAGCAACAGATGATTTACGTTGCAAGAATATTTTAGATAATATCCTTTTGATGATTAATAAAATGATTTAATTATCATATATTGTTTTAATTTGACTAATACTTATTAATTCAATACCGATATTTTGTAAATTTGTTTTTAAATAATCAAAATCAATATTTTCTTTAAATAAAGTAATTTCATTTATATATTGGCCGACAGGTTTTTTTGTATAATGAAACAATTTAACATCGGTTATGTTATAAATAACCTCAGCTTTTTTACCATTATTAAGTGTAAAAGTAAGCTTATTATCTTCTAATTTATATTGACCTACTTTACGATACGCAAAAGGGAAAAACCAATACCAACCATGACTACATGTCTTATAATATTCTTGCATTTTTTCTATTATTATTACGTGTCCTTTTTTAACATAATATATACATGATGCAATAAAAAATAAAATACCAATAATTGCTGCAATTATTAAAGAAATAATTATTGTTTTTTCAAAATTATCGTTAACCTCATCTAATACATAAAACATATCTATATTTTAAAAACAAATTATAAGTAATTACAAATGTAATTTTTAAATAAATATGATTTTAAAAAAATCATTTTTACCATATCATTTTTAATTATTTGACTTTATAATATTGACATGGACAAATCTAAACAAATATATGATTTTATTTTAAAAGTTCAATCGATTGCGAAAATCGGATTAGTTTTTAGTAAAGACCCATACGCGATATCTAATTATCAAGAGATTAATGATTTATCAAATGAATTTTTACAAGATTTTCAAAATGTTAGATATGATAGGAATAATTATTTTCAAAGAGATATATATCCAACACCAAATGTTTCTGTTCGTACAATTATTTTAAATGAAGATAAAACCAAAGTATTGATGGTACGTGAAGTAAAAGATGGATCATATTCTTTACCTGGTGGATGGTGTGATTTATATGATTCTCCTTCATATGCAGCAAAAAAAGAATGTATGCAAGAAGCCGGGGCAGAAGTTGATATTATTCGTCTTGTCGCACTTTTAAATCGCACTCCGTTTAAAAAGCCTACTTCTGTTCCTGAATATATGATTGTCTTTTTAGCTAAATTAAAATCATCTTTACACGAACATGAATACGAAACAGATGAAGTAAAATTTTTTGATATTAACAATCTACCTACTTTTTGTGATAAAGTATCATTACAAGAAATAAAAAAAGTCTTGCAAGCAGCCTTAGATGGTGAAACAATTTTTGATTAAAGGTAAGGAAAAATTATGCCAATTATATTATTAGTAGATGAACTAACTCCTTTACAAATTACATTTATTATCGCTGCCCCTATAGCGGTGATACTTATTTTAATTGCTCTTTTATATAAACCAATATCTAAAAAGATATATCGTCGTAAATATAAAGATTTATATGGTAAAAAAATCTATAAAATTGCGTTATATGAAGATTTTTATTTAATTAATGATTTTAATTTTAATTATGAAGACACTAAATTTGCCAAAATTGATCATGTCTTATTTGGTGATAAATTTATATATTTAATTAATGATTATTTCTTTGATGGTTCTTTAAAAGGTAATGTTGATAATCAATCCTTAATTATGATTCAAAATAATAAAAAATATTATGTCGATAATCCTTTAAATGATAGTAAATTATTGCTAAAGCGTTTATCTCTTATTACTGATATTGATCAAGATATGATGATAGGCATATCTTTAGTAAATGATGAATGCATTATTGATATTGAACAAACTAGTCAACAATTTTATTTAATCCAACAAAAATATTTAACAAAATTAATCAAAGCAATCGAATCAAGAAATATTCGTGAAATAAATGCTGAACAACTTCAAACAGTTGTTAAAGAATTAGATAAATTTAATCGTCGAGGCAAAAGTAAACGTGCTAAAAGAAATATTTAAATCTTCTTTTAAAAATTTAAAACAAAACTGGCTAACTATTATTGGACTTTGTTTTATTTTAGTTTTAGTTGGTGTATTAATTTTTTCATGTGATTTATTAAGTTTTGGAATTGGTATTATCATCTTATTACCATTTGTTTTTATGCCAACTTTTTTTGCTATTCAAACATCAATATATGGATTAAGAAAAGAAGCATTTCCTAGTTGGAGATTATTTTTTAGATTTTTTGTTTCATATTTTAAAGTTCAATTTCGAGGATGTTATCGTTATATATGGACATTTTTAATGTCTGTTTTGATTGTTATGGTAACTAATACTATATTTGGTTATGTTGCTGAAGTTGTTTGTTATTCGATTTATCCTAATTTTAATACGATTATTGAAGAATTATATCAAGCCTTATCTAACTTAGATATTTCTAGTGTTTATGCAACAATAAATGGGGAAGAAATATCAACATTTCTTTATATATCATATTTACCAAGTTTTGGTTTAGGATTAATTTACTTTTTTATTTCTCTTTCGTTTAATAGTTTTTATGTTTATTTTAGAATTGATAATTTAAAAGTAATCCCTAATTATGCTCGTCTTTCATATCGACTCGCTAAAAATCAAATAAGAGGAAATCTTATTAAAGAATTTTGGGGCACTAATTTTCCAATATTTATTTTGTTAATAGGTGGATTTATAGGAGGCACTTTATTAGGATATTATTTAAATTATAATGTCTTACAAGGTGTGGCTTTTGCTTTAATATTAGCCTTAAGTGGTGCATTATTATATTTCCCAATTTATTTTTCAAATATGGAAACAATATATTTAAATCATTTTGATGTCTTTAAAAATTCACCTGAATTAGCTAAACAATTTGTAATGTCTAATTTACAAAATGAATTAAAAATCATTAATCGTAATATTTCTGATTTACAAAATAGTGAACAAGATAACAATCATGAAATATTAAATGATGATAAAAACCAACACACTACTGATAATATAAATAACGATAATAACGATAATAACAACAATAATAACGACGCATAATAAAAAAACTAATTTTGTTAGATGACAAATTCAATGCAACAAATTAATTATTTTTGTGTGATTCTAATTTTTAAGTAGTTATTGTTGCA
>CALVRV010000029.1 GCA_944358865.1 uncultured Bacilli bacterium
GATGAAAAAGAACAAAACGAAGTAAAAATAGAAAACAAAATTAGAAAAATAAGATAACTATAATTGCTTTTTAAAATCGTCTTCAACTTATTATCTAATTTATTATTTATATTTTCAGGTTCTTTAATTTTATTAACATTAGGATTATATGATTTAAAAATAAAATCGATTTTATCATTAAAATCAATCTCTTGAAATATTGAAATATAGTTATTATTTTTTGCTTCATTTAAATCACATAAAACATATTTAGCTTCACTATTATTAATTAGATTAATAAGATCAATTATTTTTTCATTATGATTATCATTTTTAGAATACTTTTCTTTTAACACACAGAGTTGCTTTTTAAAAATTGCAATGGTTTTATTTGCGATTTCATATTTTAAATTAAAAACAACACTAAAGGATATTTCTTTATCTTTTATTTTTAAAATATAAATATAAAAATCATCGGTTTTGTAAATGCCTAATCGTTCATCGTTAACAAATATATTACCGCTGATAATTTTAGAAGAATTAAAGGATAAAATATCAAAAATATCATTATTAGAAACATCTAAAAAATTTACATTAGAAGAATTAAAATTTATAAATTTATCACTGCCCTGTAAAATTAAATTTTCGATCTTAATCATAAAAATAATTATATCATTATTTATTATTTAAAAAATGATTTTATCGCTTTAAAATATTTCCCATTTAAGATATCTAAAATAACTTGACCGTTTTTCATACTTAAATGTTTGTTATTAGCCCAAGAAATAATACCTCTAAAAGGCATTTCAAACATTGATTTAATCATGTTTTCTTTTTCTTCTTTACTCCCATTATATTGTTTGTTAAATACAGATAATAACAATTTATCAAATTGTCTTCCAAGAAAAGTCGATTTAAAGTTGTTAAGATTTGAATTCATATCAAAAGAACCTTTAATCGTATTATCTTTTAATTTTGAAGGAACAATATTTAAATTTATATCATATTTAATAAGAGGAACACCATTTTTAATTTCATAATCAAATTGATATAAATCTTCTCTAGAAGATATTGAGACAAATATTTTATATTTACCACTTTTAAGTAAGTATTGATGTTTATTTAAATCAAATTGTTTAAAGAAATCATCTAAAATATCAATAACAATATGTTTTGTGCTATTAGCATCAATTTCAGGTTTAATAAAATATTTTAATTGCTTTAAATTATTAATATTATCACTTACATAAATTTGAATTGATTGTTTGCAATTTCTATTGGATAAATTTTTAATATCAAAAGAGATTTTATTATCGCTTAAAACAAAATTACTATAATCTAATTTAGAATAATTTAAACCATATCCAAATGGAAACATAACATTAATATTTTGACTTTCATAATAACGATAACCAACATAGATACCTTCGTTATAAATAACATTTTTATTTTGACAAGGGAAATTATATTTTAAATAAGTATCATTAATATCATAAGGCCAACTTTCAGCAAGACGACCACTTGGATTAACATTTCCATATAAAATATCAACAATCGCTGCTGCACCCATATCACCACATAAATAGGCAATAATAAGCCCATTAACTTTATTAACAAAAGGTAAATATATCGGGCTACCAGATAATAAAACAACAACTATATTTTTATTAACTTCATAAATTTTATCAAAAAGTTCATACATATATGAAGGAAGTTTATTAGTAATTTTATCAACACCTTCTGCTTCATCTTCGTCATATAAGCCTAAAGTTAAAATTACCTTATCAACTTTTTTTGCTGCCTCCACTGCTTCTAAAATAAGTTCCTCATTTGTGGATTTTGTTTGAATATCATAACCTTTTGTAAATAAATATTGCTTTTTATTTTTATCTAATTGTTCACAAATTTGTGCAGTATAAGCACTGTTAATTTTTGAAGAACCGCCACCTAAAATATGAATATGGTTATTAAAATCTCCAATAAAAGCAACTTTGTCATTATCTTTAAGAGGTAAAATATCATTATTATTTTTTGCTAAAACAATAGATTCTTTTGCAATATCATAAGCATTTTTATATTGTTTTTCTAAATCATATTTAAAATTAGATTTATCATGTTTTTGATGATCAAAGATAAAACTAAATATTGGATATGAAGCACTGTCAATTTCCTCTCTACTAATTAAATTATTTTTAAAAGCTTTTTTAATATCCTTAATAATGTAATTATTATTACCTGGCATAACAATATTTAAACCATTTTTGTATGAAGAAAAATCATCATTTAATGCGCCCCAATCAGTAACAACAAAGCCATCAAATTTAAAATAATCTCTTAATACATCCTTTAACAAAAATTCATTTTCACTCGCGTATTGCCCATTTATTTGATTATAACTAGACATGATAGACGCTACGCCAGTATCTTGAATAGCTAAATAAAAAGGATAAAGATACATATCAAACATTGTCTGTAAATCACAATCGCTAGAATAAATAAAGCGATTTGCTTCTTGGCTATTTAAACAAAAATGTTTTAAACAACAATCAATATTTTCACTTTTTGCACCTAAGACATAATTTTTAGCCATGATGCCACTTAAATAAGGATCTTCGCTAAAATATTCAAAATTTCTGCCACCAAAAGGATGTCTTTTAATATTAATTCCTGGACCTAAAATTAAATCAACATCACTATTAAATGCATCACATCCAATACTTTTTCCTTGCAAAAAGGCAATATTTTCATCAAAAGAGCACGCAACTAAAACGCTAGTGGGATAGCAAATACTTTTGATAACATTATTAAATCCTAAAATATTTTTATCTGAAATTATTTCTTTTCTAATCCCATGAGGACCATCACTAAACCACGTACTTTTAATATTAAATCTATAAATAGGTCGAGTTTGCCAAACATTAAGGCCATCAAATAATGAGATTTTTTCATCAATAGTTAATTGGTTAAATAGTTCTTTTTTTTCCATAAATTTTAAATATCCTTAAATTCGATTTTACATTGAAAAACAATATTATCTAAAACTTTACCAGTAATATATGAAACGTTATTTGAAAATGTTTCATATAGTTTTAAGGTTTGTTTTTCTTTTACTTCAATCATATAATCAATTGCAAAATTTTTAATTTCATGACTTTTATAAAAATCAGCATCATATAAATCTAATATATAATCAATATATCGAGTATTATTTAAATGCCGATTTAAATCACAATCAGTATATGTAATTATATTTTCTTTTTTTAATTCACCAAGTGGAATTTCAAGTTTTTTTGGAAGAGGTAATTCTTCAGCGTGTACTTCAAATTCTAAAGGAAGTTCATCATCTTTTAACATTGCGATTTTTCTTGTTTTATCATCTAAAAGTGCCCAAGTTGTCGACATTTTAATAATAATATTTCCATCTTTATCCTTAACTAAAAATTGTCGAGGATAAATAAATCTTAAAGATGGGTTAGGATAAGTATAAAAATTAATTTTTTCACCATAATTAGGCATTCTTAAAATTTCCACTCTTGCGCGAGTGACAACCCAAATTAAACCTTTTTCTTCATTAAAAGACATCCCCATATTTATTGCTTCTACTGCATCAACTGATACATCTTGAAACATTTTAAAATAAGAAGATAATTTTAATTTTTTAAATTCATCAACATCACTAGATTTGACAACTAATTTAACTTCATGCATACGTTTTATTCCTTTATAAAACTATTTTTTAAAATATCTTTATATAAATCGATTCTACGATCTCTAAATATTCCCCAGGAATATCTTTTTTTACTTATTTCATCTAAATCAAATTCTTCAATAATAAATCCTTCTTCTTTATTATCTAATTCTTTTAAAATATTTCCATATTCATCACAAATAAAGCTATGACCAAAAAATGTCATAGAAGAATCTTTTATTGTTTCTTTTCCAATTCTGTTACTTGCAATAACAGGAACAATATTAGCAGCAGCGTGACCTTTCATTACATTTTGCCAATGGTCTTTACTATCTTTATCTAAGACTGGCTCACTTCCAATTGCAGTTGGATAAAATAAAAGTTCTGCACCTTGTAAAGCCATAATTCTTGCTGGCTCACTAAACCATTGATCCCAGCATATTCCAACACCGATTCTTCCATATTTAGTGTTAAACACCTTAAAACCAGTATCACCAGGTGTAAAATAAAATTTTTCTTCATAACATTGTCCAGTCGGAATATGTGATTTACGATATAAATCAACAATTTCCCCATCAGCGTCTATAACTACTAAAGAATTATAAAAATTATTATTATCGCGTTCAAAAAAAGACACTGGAAGTACAACATCTAATTGTTTTGCTATTTTTTGATAGTGTTTAATTAATGGATTATCTTTAAAAGGTTTAGCTAAATTAAAAAAATCATAATCTTCAATTTGACAAAAATACAAATAAGAAAATAATTCTTGTATCAAGATAATATTTGCTCCCTCATTTTTGGCTTTAAAAATTAAATCATCACATTTTTTAATATTTTCTTCTTGATTGTCACTGCAAGCAAATTGTAAAGCGCAGACCTTAACTTTTCTCATCTTTTTATTCTCCTTTTTTTGGTATTTGCATCGTTATGCAATGTATATTTCCACCACCTATCAAAATATTTCTTGTATAAATAGGAATGATTTTTTTATTCTTAGCGATATTTTGAAATAATTTTAAAACTATATCATCTTCTTTAACACCAAATTGAGGTAAAATAATATAGTCTTTTCCTTGATAAAAATTAATGTAAGATCCTTGCATTTCCTCATTGAATAGACGTGGTTTTGCGTTATATTTATCTTCTTTAATCGCTTTAGCTTCTTCTTTAGTAATATATAATTTACTAGGTAAAGGAACTTTAATAATATTGTAAGGCTGTCCTTGTGTATTAGTAATATTAGATAAAATTTTATAAGCTTTGCTAGATGATGCGTATTGTTTTTTATCACTAGTCTTAGGCCAAGCAAGCAAAATCGTATTTTGATCTAATAAAGCAATCATATTATCAATATGTTCATTAGTTTCATCATTTATAATACCATGAGGAAGCCAGATAATTTGTGATACATTTAAATTAACTTTCAGCATTTCTTCTATTTCACTTTTGCTAAAAGTTGGATTTCTTCCCTTTGATAAAAGACAAGCTTCAGTAACAAATAAAGTGCCGTTACCATCACAGGCAATAGAGCCACCTTCTAAAACAAAATTATGAATATAATAAGAATCAATATTTAATTTTTTGGTTAAAGTTTTGCCAAGCATGTCATCATCTTGATAATTGCTATATAAACCATCAACACTTCCACCCCAAGCATTAAAGGCAAAATCAACGCTTCTTATGACTCCATCTTTATTTTTTAAAAATATTAAGGTATTATCTCTAGCCCAGGAGTCGTTATATTTAATTTTTAAAGGCTCAACATTATTTAAATTATTTACATATGGTAAATATTTTTCATAAACACTAGGATCAATACCAACATATACTTTTTCATAATAAGAAATATTTTTAATAATTTCTAAAAATTCTTTTAAAGCATCTAAACCTTTATTTGGCCAAACATCTTTTCGATATGGTAATAAAATAATCGTCGCATCATGCTCTTCACCTTCAAATGGCAAATAAAATCCATCGCCTCGAGGTGTAGTTTTTCTTTTATTGACATAATCAAATAATTTTTTTTGATAGAAAGGAAATCTCTTCCATTTTTCTTCGTCAATAATGTCGACATATTCTGCGTTATGGTGATTGCTAATTAATAAACAAGATTTATTAATTCCATCTTTAATTTGTAAAATAATGTCTTTACTAAAAACTTCACCAGGTAAAATTATTGGTATGCCAGGTGGATATATCATAATTGATTCTTTACATATATGATTTAAAGCATCATCTAATAAAACAGTTTTAGAATTAGCAAAATAAGCAGTACGAGGTCTAGTAATCATATATCCATATTCAAAATGAAAATTATGAATAGGATAAGACATTTTCTTCTTAAAATGGTATTTAGAAATATCTTTTAAAGCTTTTATTAAATTATCGATATGACTTTTTTTATTTCCAATCGCAATAATACATAAAATAACATAAGTTTCCGCTAGTTCGATTTGGATATGATATTTGTTTTTTAAAAGACGATACACTTCATAACCATTTAAATCAAGACGATCTAATTCAATTAATAATTTAGTTTTATCATAATCATAACAACCACGATTTTTAAAATATTGCTTGCCACGAGGTATAAAACCATCTATTTTGCTTATTTTATCAAACGCATATTCACTTAATTTAATAACATTATTGATCGCATCTTGTCCAAATTCTTCCATCCAAGCACGCGCCGCGTCTAATGAACCAATTAATAAAGAAGATGGAGATGTTGAATTTAATAAATTAAGAGTAGATAAAATCTTATCATTATCAATTCTTTCCCCTTTAGTAAGTAAAACACTAGATTGAGTTAAACTCCCACCAGTTTTATGAAATGAAACAGACGATATATCACAACCCGCTTCCATAGCATTAATAGGTTTTTCCTCACTAAAATAATAATGCGCACCATGAGCTTCATCAGCAATGACTAACATATTGTGTTTATGAGCAATTTTAACAAGAGATACCAAATCTAAAACAACACCAAAATAAGTAGGATTAATGACCACTATCGCTTTGGCACTAGGATATTTATTCATTGCTTTTTCATAATCTAATAAAGATGGTTGATTAGCAATCTCAATATTCGTGTCAACATCAGGATTAATATAAATAGGTATTACGCCACTTAAAACAAGACAATTAGTAATAGATTTATGAACATTTCTTGGCAAGATAATTTTATCATTAGGTTTTAAAGTTGCTAAAATTGCGGCTTGTAAACCACTTGTCGTACCATTAATAAGAAAATAACTTTTATCAGCATGACAAGCTTTTGCCATAAGTTCCTCTGCTTTTAAAATTACACCACTAGGATGCGCTAAATTATCTAACCCAATTGGAGCGTTAACATCACAAATGTAAGCTTTTCTTCCTATTAAAGATGACATCTTATTTTTTACATTACCCATATGATGTCCAGGTACATCAAAAGGAGAAATACCTTCTTCAATATATTTTTCAAGTGCATCTACAAAAGGAGTATCAAAGCAACCTTTTTCCATAAGTTAAATTATAATTATAATTTATATATATACAAGAAAATTATTAATAGAAAGTGAAAAGCGTGGATACCCACGCTTTCCAAGAAAAGAGAAACAATAAGATTGTGAAATATCTAATTATTTATTTAAAGCTTTTCTACGTTTAATAACATAGAAGCAAAGTCCACAAATAGTTAATGCGGAAACAACACTGACAACAATAATAATGGTTGTTGTATTATCGTTAGGATTAACAATACTTAATGAATTAGATTGATTATTAGCTTGATTGTATAAACCTTCCATCATTTGATATTTATCCCAAGCACTAATTTCTTTACCACGAGTGCCAGTTTCATAATCAGATTCGTTTGCAAAATCATCTAACATAACATCACTTAAATCACCAGCAGTTCTCCAATGTTCAACACCATCATCACCAGTGTATTTAATCCATGTAGAAACAAATTGATCCCAATTGCCATAACCATTATCAGCATCGCTACGGCAAGAGAAATATCCTTCAAAGACAGGTTTTAAATTTGCAGCTTTAACACTATTTTCAGTAGATGCTAATGAGCCAAGACCAAATCTATCACCTTCATTCCAAAGGAAATAAATTTGTGCATTATCACCACTTGTATAGACATAATCTTCGCCTAATTCGTTGTGATTGAAAGTATTTGTATAAACACAAGCACCATCAAATCGTATAAATTGAACATGTGATCCAACAATATTTTTATTAACATCATAATAGGCAAGCCAAGTTGGATTATCTTTATCATCGCTTAAATCTTTATCTTGAATAGGAGCATAACCACTTGGGCCAACTCTAACATCGACACCTTCTTCGTTCCAATAATGTAATAAAGGATAGCCACTTTCAAAGTTGCCTCTATCAACCCAAATTCTTAATGTCTCGCTTGTAAATGGATCGCTAGCAACTCTTTCCCAGCCACCACTTACAATCGTATTAGATTCGTTGACGTTAACAACAAAATGCCAATCAGAATCTAATCCTAATACTCCAGCATTGCCAGTTTGACCGATAGTATCATTGATAATAAATTTATCGAATAAATAATTATTTTCAGTCCCGTCTGTTTTTAAAGTAAAGGTGTAAACGCCTACTTCTTCAGTTTCAGTTATAAAACCAGGTTCTTTGACATTGCTAGTTCCAGGCCAACCATTATTTGTTCCATCATTCCACATATAAACGTGAATACTGTTAATATCAATATTTAATACACGTTCATCACTTTTTTCTTTTTGGAATTCAAATAAAATTTTGCCATATTCTACTGTTTCAGCTGCGTAGACAGGTTCAACTCCGACGGTTTGGCCTAAAGAAACAACTGCACCACCAAGAATACCGCATGCTAAAGTCGCGCCAATCAAACTATATAAAACTTTTTTTGATTTCATACTTTAAAATCTCTCCTTTCGTATGAATAAAATATAGTTGTTATAGAAAAACTATTTGCAGTTTTTAACTAAGAATCATTATACAAAAAAAGAAAAAAATTGTGAATATTTTTTTAAAGTATTGTTGATTAATAAAAAATGCACTCTAAGAGTGCATTAATCATATAACAATTATTACTTTAGCCGTTTACCTGATTGCTTTGAGCAAGATAACGGGCTGATAAAGCATCAATTACTTCTCCTATAGTATAATTATCATAAGCAATATATTCTCTATTATAATTTGGATTAGTTTCAATAAATATTTATTAATTTGATTCCATGAATTATATCCATCTAATATAGAAGTGCTACAAGAATCAATTATACTTAATACTGCAGCTAAACATTCAGAATTTAAATTCATGCTTCCTTGTGAAACAGGTCTTTTTCCTTCATAAACATTATTAATATAAAACAATTTATATTCAGACTCAGTAGTTAAATTAAAATCATTTGTTTGTTTCCATTCAAGACTTGAATTATAACTACCGGTATAATTTTTAAAGGCAACTTGATATGCATCGTTTGGAATATCAATATAATATAAACCATATCTAAATCCGTCTTCATTATAATTGCCACTATAACCTACTAATGTCATTTGATGATCAACTTCCCAATTAGGATTAGGATTAGAAGGTGTTTTATAATATGCCCATAATTTTGATTCGGTTGCACTATTATCCCAATGTTGATCATTAATAGTAACCCATAATCTTTTTAAATTAGTGTCGCTAGCTTGCTGTGTTGTCGCACCAACATTATCAACTTCTTTTAAATTGGGTGTATATACACCAACACATGTCGCAACCGCAATTAAACCTGTTAAAGCTATTAAAGAAAAGCCAATTGTTTTCTTATTTTTAATCATAAATGAACCCTCCAAATAAAAAATTGAAAAGATAATTTAAATTCTACGTAAAAAAAGAAAAAACACAAGGGATATTGTAAAAAATATTAATTGTTAATTCTTAAAGTAAATTCCGTTTTATACCAAAAAGTTGATTTTACTCTGATAAGTTATAATTAAATCTCCTG
>CALVRV010000030.1 GCA_944358865.1 uncultured Bacilli bacterium
CTATTGATATGTGAAAACATTTCATTTACTTGTTCTTGATTTAATGAGTTTAAACTTTTACCTTTTGGCAAAAAGTATCTATCAATGAAGTTAGAGAAAACTATAGAAACTCATTAAAAGCGATGTAAAAGTCGCTTCTTTTTTACTTTTTACCATTCTTTCTTCCTGGTGCATTAGCCCTAGAAGTAGGGGTGTCGAAATATTAAAAAGGTTTCGTTTTTATCTTAATGATGTCGAAAGTATTATAGTTTGCAAAATTTTGAAACTATCTTCGATTACTTATCGCTATACATACTATATATAGTAAAAATATTGATATTAAGCCACTATTAGTAACTAGAATAATTTGTATTGTTTCAAATAGTATTTTTTATAGTCGGTCGAATTTTGACAAGCACTAGTACGAACATTTCTATGTTATGTTAGGTTTATGCGCTAGTTGAAAAAGGGAAAATAACAACTATTATTAAACATTCATCTAACTATGATAAAAATTAAGTTTGCGAAAACTGAAAAAAGTTATTGACAATGGATTTACGTTTGGCTAAACTTAAAGTATCAAAAGACAAAACAGAGTTTGAAAGGAGATATAAAAGTGCCATACACAAACGAAAACTATAACAACATTAAAAACATTGTCTTGCAACAAAGCATGATGAATTCTGATTATGCTCAGACATTTATTGAGAATGTTTATTCTTTATTAGTAAGCAGGAATATAATTAAGAATCCTAAAATTGATTTAGAATCAATAGAGTTAAAATCTGTACCTGAAACTTTATCCAACTCTTTGAGCGATTTATCAGTTGATGAATTAAAACAGATGGTAAGGGAAGTCTTATATCAGAATTCTTATAGAAGATACGGGGCTCGCGAACATACAACACCACAACTTAATGAACTTACTTATCGTTTATTAGAATTAGATAAAAGTGGCGATAATGAAGTCTTGGATCTATGCACAGAAAGTGGAACTTTTATTGCTAGAGTTTTGGATTCAGGTGCTTCTGATTGTGTTCAAAAGACTATTTATGGAAGAGAGATAAATAACAAATTTGCTTATATTGCAAAATTAGTATCAGATATATTTGGTAATGATTTTACAAAAGTAGATATATCTAATGGAGACATTTTTAAAGAAAATTTCGCTGTTAAATTTGACAAAGCAAGAATTTTTATTCCGTTAATAACAAGAGTATTTATAGATGAAGAGTCTTCATCTAGCATGTTCAATGATGTTCCATTTAGAACTATAGCTAATTCCGGGTGGGCATTCATTGATAAGGCTTTATCTAATAAAAAAGACAACTTTAGAGCAGTAGCAATGGTGCTTGGTAAAAATCTATGGGAAAATCAAACATCTTTGTATAGGAAACATATTATTGAAAATGGATATTTAGAGGGCATTATCGAGCTTCCAACTAAAGTATTGCCTTACACTGGCGTTCAATTATTTCTCCTGGTTTTAAGCAACAATAATAAAGAAGTAAAATTTCTAGATGCCTCGTCTTTAACTATTAAAAACAAAAATAGATTTAGCGAACGAGAAATAGTAGTAACACTAGATATAGGTTCTATTCTTGATGCTTATTTTGATTGCAAAAATACTAAAACTATTAATGAGACACTAGAACTTAAGAATCTTACACCATCACTAGTTACCGCAAAAAAAAGAGAAATCAAAAATGGTATTAGGTTAAGCGACCTAGCAGAAGTTTTTACAGGCAATCAATATACATTAAAGAATTTTGAAGGAATGATTAGTGAGGATGAGACTGGTTATTCTATTTTGAGATCTAACGATATTGACAACTATATAATCAATTCAAACAACCTAATTCATATTAATTATGAAGACACTAAGTTCGATAAATATTGCATTAAATATGGCGATGTTATTGTTACTAGTAAGTCTTCAAAAGTTAAAGTAGGTGTAGTGGATTTTGAGCCAAAAGAAAAGATAATTGTTACTGGTGGAATGATTATAGTAAGACCAGACATTACTAAACTAAATCCTACTTATTTGAAAGTTTTCTTAGACTCAGAATTTGGACAACAAAGTATTAAAGCCATTCAAAAAGGGACAGTCATTATTACTCTAAATGCTAAAGATCTATCTGAAATAAAGATACCTTTTGTTGAAATAGAAAAACAAGAAAGTATTTCTAACCAATATCAAAGAAAAGTTGCCTCTTTATTAGCATTAAGAAATGAAGCTAGCGAGATAGAAAAACAAATTCTTTCTTTATTTGATGAAGTGGAGGTCGAATGAGGTGCCATATTCAGTTAGTGAGCGAGCGGATATTATTGTAAAAGCATTGCAAGTATTTAGAAATAGATTAGAAAATGCTATTGATTCCGATAGTTTAAATGACTTTTTGAAAGAACTAAACATTGAGTTAGATCAAACTAATAACCCAGCTTATGCTTCGTATAACAGAAGAGCTAAAATACTGGTTTTAGGCGCTCTAGCAGGAAAAAAGAAAGATTATATTTTATGTGCTAAGAGACTAGGGGTAGATGAACAAAATCTTGAGTTTTATGATTATGAAGAGATGAAGACTTTTAACACAGAAAAATTAAGATATTCATCGGCGGTTTCTGACATAATTTGTGGTCCGATGCCTCATAAAGTTGCGGGAATTGGTGACTATTCTAGTTTTATTACACTTCTGAAAGATAATCCTAGCGAGTATCCTAAAGTCTACTTAGCGACCGCTAATGAATCTATTAAATTAACTATTAATAACTTTACTCAGGGTCTTTTGCAAACTAGATACATGGAAAAGTTTGGCGATAATAAATGATTTTGAAAACTATAATAATTATTAATTTGATTTGTGCATGACGAATTAATGACAAATTATGTTAAAATAATAGAATATAAAATATAGTTTAAGATTTGACTTTCTTAAAACATATTGCTGAAAAATATATGAATATTCTGGATAGGTATAATAAAGACAATTAATAACGAGGTGAGGAAAATGACTAAGAAAACAGCGGATACTAAATTAAATCTTGATACTATTTTATTCAATTGTAGAGATTGCTTGAGGGCAGCGAGAAACTCCGGATCTTTCTTTGAGAAACGTGACATGATGCTTACATTAGTATTTTTGAGATTTATTGGTGAAAAATACGATGATGGGGTCGAAAAATTAAAAGATGATTTGAAAAAACAAGGATTAGACCCAGAAGATCCTGAAATTAAAAAAGCATTTATTGACGATCCTACATTTACTGATGGTACTTTCTATTTGCCTAAAGAAGCTAGATGGGAAACTATTATCAATACACCAGCTACAAGTTTGAACTCTGCTCTTGATAAAGCACTTAAGGCGATTGGAGATTCATCTGAAGATTTAAAAGGGTGTTTTGTTGAAGGAACTTTTACATCAAGAAATTTAGGACCTAACGATATTAAAAAGATTGTTGATGAAGTAAACAAGATTAGTCATAAAAAATTTGGTGAAGAAAAAGACTTAATTGGAAGAGTATATGAATACTTTTTAAAAGAGTTTGCGGTTAATGCAACAAAAGAAGAAGGTGAATTTTATACTCCTCATGATGTAGTTCAATTAATTGCGACACTTATAGAACCATATGATGGTACTTTATACGATCCTGCTTGCGGAAGTGGTGGTATGTTTATTCAAAGTGCTGAACTTGTTAAATCTAAACAAGGTGATATCAACAAAATTAATGTTTATGGTCAAGAAAAGGATGCTGCTACTTGGCGTTTAGCTAAAATGAATCTTGCTTTACGTGGTATATCACATAATTTAGGGAAGACTTATGATTCATCATTTACTAATGATCTGCATAAAGGCCTATATTTTGATTACATTATGGCAAATCCGCCTTTCAATCTTAAAAGTTGGTATGATTCAAATTTAAAAAACGATCCAAGATGGACAGGATATGGTCTTCCACCTGAAAGCAACGCTAACTATGCATGGATTTTGCATATGCTATCTCATCTTAAACCTAATAAAGGTGTTGCTGGGTTTTTACTTGCAAATGGCGCTCTAGGAGATAGCGATACAAAGTCAATAAGACAAAAATTAATTGATAATGATAAGGTAGAAGCAATTATTATCTTGCCAAGAGAATTGTTTATCACTACTGATATATCAGTAACTCTTTGGATATTAAATCAAAACAAAAAAGGAGGGATGTATCACGGAAGAAAATTAAGAAATAGGGAGGGCGAAATACTCTTTGTTGATTTAAGGACTTGGCGTGATAATCCTGTTAAAAACGAAAATAAAAAGAAAATTAGACTCAGCACCGAACAAATTCAAAAAGTAGCTGATATTTACCATAATTGGCAAAGTGAAGGGACCGATGGAAGCGATTATGATGTTCCTGAACTTTACAGAAGTGTTAATAAAAATGAAATAATAGATTCATCTTTAGTACCGTCTAAATATGTCGAATTTATTGATCACGATTTAGATATTGACTTTCAAAAAGAAATGGAGAGAGTTCAAAAAGAACTAAAAGATTTAATTGATGATGAAATCGAATCTCAAAATAAACTAAAAGATGCAATGCGAGGTATTGGCTATGGGATTGGTTAAACTCGGAAATTTTATCGAACAAACTGATATCAGAAACGATGATTTGACATTTGGTGAAAATGATGTAAAAGGCATCTCTACGACGAAACAATTTATCGAAACAAAAGCTGATTTGCTTGGCGTAAGCTTAAAAAGTTATAAAGTTATCGGGCCAAACGAGTTTGTTTATGTTGCTGATACTTCTCGTAGAGGTGATAAAATCGGGTTAGCTTATTGCGAGAATAAACCTTGTATAGTTTCCAGTATTTACACGAGCTTTAAGGTAAAAGACGAATCTAAACTTCTACCTAGATTTTTAATGATGTTTTTTAATAGAAGTGAATTTGATAGATATGCAAGATTTAATAGTTGGGGTAGCGCTAGAGAAACTTTTACTTGGGAGGATATGTGCGATATCGAGCTTGATCTTCCGCCTATTGAGATTCAAAGAAAATATGTCGCTATATATGAAGGCCTATTAGCTAATTTGAAAGTTTATAAATCTAAATTAGAAGATTTAAAACTTGTTTGTGACGGATATATTGAAGATTTAAGAAAGAAGTGTCCGAGTGAAGAAATTAAGCAATATATACGAAGGGGGACAAAAAATAGTGATGAAATCATTAAAAAAGTTTTAGGTATTGGACAAAGCGGCTTCATTACACCTCAAAAACAACCTAATGAATCGTTAAAGAACTATAAAGTTTTGAAAAAAGGATATATTTGTTACGCTCCTCCTTTATATAACATTTTGAGTGACGCAATTGACGTGTATAACTTAAATTATGATTCTGTGTGCTCACCAATTTATGAAACTTTTTATTGTAGACATCAATTAAATCCTTTTTATTTACTAATGTGGTTAAAAAGGAGTGAATTTAAAAGACATGCTGAATTTTATGCATTAGGTGTAAGAAACACTTTTGATTTCGACTTGATGCAGGAGTTTCAAATCCCTATCCCACCAATCGAAATCCAAAACTCAATAGTAGAAGTTTTCAATGTTTATAATGAGCGTAAAGAATATGTTAATAGACTTAAAAACATAATTAAAGATATATGTCCTATACTTGTTAGAGGGGCGTTGGAGGAAAGTAAAGCATGAGCAGCCATACTCTAAAATTTATTTTTAACTACGTAATTAAAAACCAAACCCAAAGTGCTTTAATGCTTACTTCACCATGGGGGACTGGAAAAAGCTATTTTGTGAACAACGAACTTTCGAAATATTTAAAAAACAATGGTTTAAAATGTGTAATCGTTTCTTTATATGGTTTAAATAATCTTCAAAGTTTGAGCAAGGCTATTTTTATTGAATCTAAGTTGAAAATGTTTAATAAAAAAAGTTCTGTTTTTGAATCTTCAAAGATTATTACTACTACGGTCGCAAAGGGTATAGCTAGTTTTTGGGGAATTAATTTAGAGGTTTCTGAAAAACAATTGCAAAAATTATATAAAAGTTTAAATTTTACTGGAACCTTACTTGTATTAGAAGATTTAGAAAGAAGTAGCATAGATATAAAAGAAATATTGGGATTTGTTAATAATTTGGTTGAACATGATGGAGCAAAAGTTCTTTTAGTTGCAAATGAAGATGAACTACTAAGAAAAGAAATTAATAATAAATCAAAAGAAGTTTATACAAAAGAGAGCGAAGAATATCTTTCGATTAAGGAAAAGACTGTAGGGGATACAATACATTTTGATTACGTAAGCGAAGAAGTTCTTAAAAATATAGTATTTGAGTTTAATTCTGAAATGTTTAGAAAAATTATAAAAAATTACCCTACTATTTTTTTGACAATTTTGAATGATATTATGGATTCTCAAGAAATAAATTGCAAAAACTTAAGGGCATTTAAAATTGCTTGTCAAAAAACAATTGATTTATTTGGGGAGAATTATACTAAATTTGGTTATGACTTTATTTTTGATGTCTTTTTGGGTAATGTCGCATTTTGTTTAAGAAAAAGTAAAAGAGATAAGTTGCGTTGGAAACACGAAGATTCTAATACATCAATTTCTCTTGGAACGGCAAAACATCCATTGTTTAAAATTGGATATCAGTATATTCAAAACCATTTTAATATAGAAGAAAACTTAATTGATAATCAGTATAAAGTATATAAAGATATGAAAGAGAATAATTATCGTGGCGAAAAAATTAGAAATAATTTAGATACAATTTACGAATATTGTTATGGCAACGAAGAGCAATTAACTTTAGCATTAAATAATATCAAAGAAGAGATTAATAATAAAACATTGCCATTGAGTGAATATTTAAAACTTTCCAATTATTTGATTTCTATTAAAGAAAATATACCTTCATATTCAAATACTGTTGAAGAATTAAAAACATGTTTGCTTAATTCAATGAGTCATCGAGAAGATTTGCCATCATCTTTGATGCTTATTAGCGGCATTGAATTAGAATCTAAACCTGCGCAAAATGAATTTGAAATATTTTCAGAAAAATTAAATGAAAAATTAACTAGAAATATTCATGTTTTTGATTTTGATTATACTACCGCCTCTCTTCATAAATTTGAAGACTATGTTTTTCAGAAAAAAGGATTGATTGTGTTAGAAGGGTTTATGTCAAAACTTGATTTAGATAAATTTATCGCTTTTTTAAAGCGCTGTAACGCCAAAGAGATAGCATCAATCAGACGTATTTTCATACACGTTTATAACTTTTCAAATGCAAATCAATATTTTCGTTCCGATTACGACTCTCTTAAAAGTTTAAGAGAACAAATTGACAAAATCTCGAAAACAGAGAACCAAGACAAAATTATAAACTTACAACTCAGGTGGTTTGCTAGTAATTTGGATAAATATTTAATATTATTAGAAAAAGAGGTGAAGTAACGTGGCTAAATTAAAGAAATACAATAATCGCTTTTGTGAATCAGATTATGAGAATGCTTTTATAAATTATTTAGTAAATGAAGGTTGGACATATCTTTTTGGTAACGAGCTCCCTAGAGAAAACAAGAGAAGTGTAATTTATCGTGATGATTTAGCTACTTATTTAAGTGATTCGCATGAAGAGCTAAACGAAGATGAAATAAATCAAATTGTAGATGCTATTACGTTAGCTGGTGACGTTTCAGATTTTGCTACTCTTCATAAAGTTTACAAGTGGCTTGTTGATGGATACATCTTTAAGTCAACAGATGGAAAATCTAAAGGCATAAAATTGATAGACTTTGATAATTATGAAAATAATAAATTTAAAGTTGTTAACCAATTGACTGTTGAATATACAAATAATGGGAAAAACGAAAATAGGCGCCCTGATGTCCTTTTATATGTTAATGGCATCCCTTTATGCATTATTGAACTTAAAAATCCTGCTGATGCAAATGCCACAATAGCTGATGCCTGGAAGCAAATAAATATTCGTTATTGGAGAGATATTCCTCATTTGCTTCATTATTGTCCTTTAGCTTGTATCTCTGA
>CALVRV010000031.1 GCA_944358865.1 uncultured Bacilli bacterium
TATCGCCTAGCTTTCCCTTTTGTAAGTTCATCAGGCTTTAAAAGTCCTTTCTTATCCCAGTTACGAAGTGTTGTTGTCGTAACGCCTAAAATTCTCGCTGCCTCACTAATATTGACTAATTTTCCCATAATAAAATTATAACACAATTTATATAAAAATTGAATAAAATTTTACAATTTTTTGTAATAAATAATTATCAGTTAAAAACCCTCTAGTGGCAAAAATTGATCGATTTGGTCGATTGAAAGGATATAAAAAAGAAGGTCAAGTAACATTAAAAGTTATGTCTAATATGGATCATAATGTTTATGATGAAATTATTGTTAATGTAAGTGAAGTTATAGCAAATGATATTACATTATCTAATCAAGATAATATTGAAATATATTTAAATGATACATTAACTATCAACGCTTCGTTTTCACCAATTAATACGACAAATAAAAATTTAATTTTAGAAAACTATGAACAATATTTTGATATTATTTATCTTAGCCAAAGTATACAAATTAAACCTAAATTAGTAGGGAATGTCACTATTATTGTTAGTACGCAGTCAAATCCAAATATTAAAAAAGAATTAAATATTAAAATATTAGAGCCTCAGGTTATAAATAATGATAATTATAGTGATTTGCATTCTTTTGTAAGAAAATTTATGGGGCATTTCATATTGTTTTTAGTTAATGGGGTAATTACTTTTTTAGCGATGTTTTATTTATTAAAAGATAATAAAAAATTATCAAGATTAATAATTATTTTATCTTTTGCACTTTTAATTGGATTGTGCATTGCTGGATTTAGTGAATTAATACAATTATATACTTATTTAAGAAGCTGCGCGCTTAGTGATGTAGGAATTGACTTTTTAGGATTTGTTGTTGGAAGTGGAATTACATATTTAGTTATTCATTTAATTAGATACATTAATAAAAAGAAAAACTTAAAAAACATTAATAAAACGATAAATAAAAATCAAACAATAGATAATTAAAAATTAATTATTGTTTGTTAAATAATGTTTTTATACGATAATAATGATATGAAAATTGCATTTATTGGTGGTGGATATTCTTCTATTGTTTCTTCAATATTATTAAAAAGAAAATATCACGATTTAGATATTTTTATTTTTGAAGCAAACGCTATAATATTAAAAAAATTAAAAGCAACTGGTAATGGTCGATGTAACATCAACAATCTTAGCGATGCTTTAGGTAATTATAATAACGATAAAGTATCTATTTTATTAAATAATTATCCACTTGATAAACAATTAGAAGCTTTAGAATCATTAAATATTATTACAACATCATTAGATAATGGTTGTATCTATCCTTTTAGCATGTCAAGTGATAATGTTTGTCGTATATTGATTAATAATATTAATCAATTAAATATCAATGTTAAATATAATACCTTGATTAAAGATTATTATTTTAAAGATAACAATATTATTCTTATTGATATTAATAATAATAAATATATTTTTGATAAAGTTGTATTCGCTAATGGCTCTATAGCGTCACCAAACCTTGGTTGTAATTATTCTTTGTTAGACATATTTAAAAATCATGGTTATAAAGTAAATGATTTTACAAGTGGTTTATGTCCAATTAAAGTAAAAGAAAATGTTAAATCTTTATTTGGTGTTAGATTTAAATGTAATGTAAAAATATTATTAGAAAATAAGATTTTATTTAATGAAAATGGTGAAGTAGTGTTTAAAAAAGATGGTATATCTGGAATTGTTATATTTAATGCATCTGTTAAAACTTTTAATACTGATAAGCCATATAAAATAGTGTTAGATATTATTAATCAAGATATAACAAGTGATAGATTATTTAATATGTATAAGTTAGGTAGTGATCCTTTATATAGTTTAATCAATAATAAATTAATTACTTATATTTATAATTTATTAAAGATTAAAGATATTAATAAAATAACAAAAAAAGATTGTCAAAATATCATTGATACATTACATCATTTGACATTTACTTATAATGGTAAATATCCTTTTAATGAGGCGCAGATATGTCTAGGTGGGGTTGATATAGAAAATATTAATTTAAATAATATGTCTTCTAAAATTGAAAATAATGTTTATTTTATTGGTGAAATTTTATCAATTAAAGGCGTTTCTGGCGGGTTTAATTTAAAATTTGCACTGATAAGCGCACTTGAATTAGTAAATAATTTCAAAATAAGATAATTATTATATTTTATTATTTAATGGTTGTATTTAAATAAATAGATAGAATTTTTGCTTTCTCATTTTATAGACGATTGAAGAATAATAATCCAAAAATGTTTTTTAAAAAAATATATGCTATGACAAAAATATAATTAAAACACAGGTACAATTAAAACATTGTAATTTAAATGTCTAAAGAAAAAGTAGGCTTTATAACAATTAAAGAACTCAAAATTATAATTGTGTTTAATTATTAATAGAGGGTAGGGTATGTCAAATTATAAAGCTAATTCGAAAAACCTAAAAATAATTCAACTTACTGTTTTATCAATAATATCTTTAGTCACAGCGATTATATTTCTTTTATATTTATTACCAATATATACTTACGCAGATTATATTTATTATCCTGGTGTAATTAAACCAGACATTATTGTATATCAAACCTTTTATTTAAATTTCGGTATAACTAAGAATCTTATAGACGTTGTATTATCTTTTGCTTTTTTGTGCGCTGAAATTGTATTACTTGTTTTAGCTTTTGCATTATATAAAACAAAAAGAAAATATTCTAATATCTTTTCTATTTTAGCAGCAGTAATGTTTATTGTAATTATTATTATGATTCCAATATCATTTTTTGTTGATAAATTACCAACAAATTAATATGTTATAGTTAATGTGATATTTATTTGTTACAGTTATAATCTTTTAAAAGATATCAAATATATTTAGATACATTACATTAAACAACAAGTATATTATTTCACAAAATTAAAATCTTATATTATAATAATTTTAATTATGAAAGGAGTTTTTAAAAATGAAGAAATGGCGTTGCAAGATTTGCGGTTACGTGTATGAAGGAGATGAATTACCTGAAGATTTCACATGCCCAGTATGCGGTTATCCTGCAAGTGAATTTGAAGAAGTTGAAGATGATGAATAATTAAATTACTCATCTTAATTATATTTATCTACAATATAGGTCTTTAAAGATCTATATTTTTTTATATATGCAGTTTTTAACACAATGATAAGATAAATGACTAGATAAATGATAAGATAAATGATAAGATAAAACTAATAAGATACATTTTGTTTAGAAAGGAGGAAATTATCTAATTATTAGATTAGATAATGTAAACATTATGATTGATGAAAATATCTCAGTAGAATACAAAAAATCGTTGTCTCAGTTAAAAGAAGGTGTTATTTCACTTAGTTCAATGCTAAATAAAAATAAAAAATGCGAACTTTATTTTGGAATAGGTCCTGATAAAAAACCTTACAAAATGGATATTTCAAAAAAAACACTATCGGACATTTCAAATGAAATTAGAACAAACTTGAAACCATTGCCGTTAGTTATAGATATTAATGTTGTTAATATAGAAAATGTTGATGTAATTAAAATATATGTAGAGGGTAATGACACACCTTATTCTGCTTATGGTAGATATTATGTAAGGGTTGATGATGGTGATATACCAATGACTAACGCACAGTTACAAAAATTTTTCGAAGAAAAAGAAGACAATTATTCTAAATGGGAAGAAAAACCAACCGATTTTACTATAGAAGATATCGATGAAGAATTGCTTATTGACATTATAAGAAAAGCTAATGAAAGCGGAAGACTAAATTATGTTTATAGAGATGTTAAAGAAGCCTTAACTAAACTAGATTTGATTGACGTAAATGGAAAAATAAAAACAGCGGGATATTATTTGTTTGGTAAAGGTAAACCAATAACACTTAAAGAGGCCTATTATCCTACTGATACGAGAACTGATTTTGGTGAAGTAAAAGAATTTAAGGGAAATATATTTGAATGTATTTATGAAGGTATATCATATATCCAAAATCGTATAAGCTATAAAGCAGAAATTGTTGGTGTAGAAAGAATTGAAACCCCAGAAATCCCTATTAAAGCTATTAGGGAAATAGTAGTTAATAGTTTTGCCCATAGTAAATATGATATAAAAGGCGATTTTAATCAAATTATAATTTACCGATCGTCAATTCAAATTTATAATCCTGGTTCTATTTATAAAAATTTAGATCCAATGAAATTTGCTTCTGGGGAAGTTGGAAGCAAGATAAGAAATATATTAATCGCTTCTGTTTTATATAAATGTGGTTATATTGATGCATTTGGCACCGGTTTTGATCGCACATTTACTTTATGCATTAAAAACAATGTCGATTATGAATATATTAATGATGAATTTGGCTTTAAATTTATATTTTATAGGGATAAAGAATTTTTAAATGATAAGATAAATGATAAGATAAATGATAAGATAAATAATCTAGATCAAGTAATAATTAATGAAATTAGGAAAAATAAATACATTACAATACCTGTACTGGCTAAGAAACTAAATAAATCATCTGCGACAATTTATCGCCATTTAAAATATCTATGTAAAATGAATATATTAATAAGAAAAGAATCAAGAAAAAATGGTTTTTGGGAAATAATAGAATAAACTTTAGCCTTAATCAAAGTAACTTTCAGTTCATTTAATAGCGATAAATATATTTTACTATTTTTGCAATTAGAATTTAATTTTATGTACGATTACTATCAAAAAATGTAAAACATTAATAAAACTACTATCAAAAAATGTAATATTTGTTTAATTTTACTATCAAAAAATGTAAAATATTAATAGAATTACTATCAAAAAATGCAACAAGGAGAAAAAATGTTAAAAAGAAAAATCGATAAAATCTTAATGGATTGGAAAA
The DNA here is from genome assembly GCA_944358865.1 of uncultured Bacilli bacterium. Classification (GTDB taxonomy): domain Bacteria; phylum Bacillota_I; class Bacilli_A; order RFN20; family CAG-826; genus CAJOOD01. The sequence continues at coordinate 4,958 of CALVRV010000031.1, forward strand.
AGAGTTGTGATAAAAAGCCTCTGATAGTTAAAGGCATGCGACAAGTTGGGAAGACGACATCAATAAGGAATTTTTCTAAAAATTACAAATGTTATGTAGAAATAAATTTTGCTTTAAAACCTTATTATAAAGATATTTTTAAAGAAAGCTATGAAGCAGATGAAATTATTAAAAAACTGACATTAATTGATAACAATATTAAGTTTATAGAAAAAGATACATTAATCTTGTTTGACGAGATACAAGAATTTCCAGATGCCTTAACCAGTTTTAAATCATTTTATGAGAACAAAAAATACGATGTTATTGCTTCCGGATCATTGCTTGGTGTTAATTATCAAAATATATCTTCTGTCCCAGTTGGTTTTAAGTGTGAGATTGAAATGAAATCGTTAGATTTTGAAGAATTTTTATGGGCTAAAGGTTATGACTCTTCGTTTATTGATGACATTTTTAGTTATCTTTTGAATTTAAAACCATTACCTATTTTTTATTTTAATTTGTTGAATAAATTATTTAATGAATATTTATACATTGGAGGCCTTCCTGAAGTAGTTAATAAATATTGCAGAGCAGATAATTATAATGGTTTATTTAATTTGCAAGATGATTTATGTTTAACATATAAAAATGATATAGAAAAATACGCTTTATCTCTTGATAAATCAAAGATTTTATTTATTTATGACAACATAATTAATCAACTAGCTAAAGATAATCATAAATTCCAATATACAACACTAAGCCATGGAGCAAGATATTATCAATATTATCCATGCATTAAATGGATTGAAGATGCTGGGTTAATAAACATTGTATATAATTTGCGTGATTTGAAAGCACCTTTATCAATAAATAAGATAGATAATAATTATCGGGTTTATTTTTCTGATACAACGTTATTCATTAATAAATTAGACAAGCAAGATAAAAATAAAATATCTATTTATAAAGATTTTGAAATTTATAATGGTGCATTTTATGAAAATGTTGTTTGCGAAGCTTTAGCAAAACAAAATATTGAATTATATTTTTATAAAAACGAAGCCGCAACAACAGAATTAGATTTTGTTGTGCGTGTTAAAGACGATGTTATTCCAATCGAAGTAAAAAGAAAAAGGGGGAGAAGTAGTTCATTAAATTTTATTTTACAAAATAGTGATTTACCATATGGAATCAAATTAGCAAATGCCAATATTGGCTTAGAAAATAAAATTATTACAATACCATATTCATTGACATTCTTATTGTCGAGATTTTTTAATGAATCTAATTTATTTAAATATCACATTGATGATTAAATGTTTATTTTATTTCGATAATTATATTTTTTCATTGTTTGTATTTTTTCTTTATTAGCAATATTAATATATATCTCAGTAGTGGATATAGATTCGTGTCCTAATATTTCTTGTAAAGATTTAATATTTGCCCCTAACAGCAACATATTTGTCGCGAATGTATGTCTTAAAAAGTGGCAAGTTGTATTATTTATTCCTGCCAAAGTGGCATATTTTTGATAAATTTTTTCTATTGCGTGTATACTTAATTTATTGTTATAACGATTTAAAAATAGATAATTTTGCTTATCTGCTTTATCAAGATATGATAATAAATTTTTAATAGCGGTAATACTTTCTTTGTTTGATAGATAAATACTTCTTTGCTTTTTGCCTTTTCCATGTATTAAGATTATTTTTGAATTAAGATCAACATCATTAATCTTTATTAAAGATAGCTCGCCTATTCTTATTCCAGTAGATATTAATAATTCTATAATTGCAATATCTCTTGTTATTAATTTACTTTTAAAATAAGTATGATTAATATTTTTTTGATTGTATAACACAAGAAGTAATTTTTTAATTTCACTTATTTTTAATATTCTTGGTAATGTATATTCTTTTTTAAACCTTAAATTTATATTACTTAAGATGTTTGCTTTAATTTTCTTTTTTGTTACAAGATACGTAATATATTTTTTAATAAGTATTGATTTTCTTTTAATTGATGATGTTTTTAATTTTTTAACATCTTTTAAATATTTAAAATATTTAACAATTAATTCGCTATCTAACTTTTTGTTATTTAAATAATTTAAAAAATCTAAAATATCACTTCTATAAGCTAGAATAGTGTTTATAGATAAATTTTTAGTGCCGCTGATAAAATTTAAATATTCTTCCAAATGATTATAGTTTTTCATGTTTTGTCTCCTTTGATAGTAAATTATAATCAAAATTCAATACAATAATTAGGAGTTATTGAATGCGGAAAATTAAAATCCAAAATAAGAATTATCGAGATATTGAAAACAAATATCTTG
>CALVRV010000032.1 GCA_944358865.1 uncultured Bacilli bacterium
TTTTCAGAATGCTCTGATTTTTTAAAGAATAAACTTTTTTAAAATTCTTATTGTTTTTTAATAGTTAGTCTCTTTTATTTTTAAAATAATGTTTCTAACAGTATGACATAATCAAGATATGAAAACAATTTTACAACTTCTTTTTTTTAAAAGCGGAATATTAAAAGTATCTTATCTTCTTTTATTCATTTTTTTATAACATAGCATTATAAATCTGTCTTTTATTTCAAATTTTTGACATTAATGCCAATTTTTTGGAGTAGATAATTAATTACATTAAAAATGCTTGCACATTGATCTTTCAAATTAAATTATTTTCATTCTACAACTTCAATACCAGCTTTTTTATATTCGTTATTAATTACTTCTATATAGTTATCAGAACGTTTTATTTTAGCTACTTTGTTTAATTTTCTATCTTCATCCTTAATTGGCAGTTTTTATAATGCCACTAACAAAAATGAGGGGTGGGAGGATATAAATAAGTCCTTATCTACTTTTTTTATTATGGAATATGATTGAATAACTTGTTATTAAAATAAAGATTATTAATGCTCAACTATTTCTAATCTATATGGCTTATATTGAGGTTGCTGTTTTTCTAATCTTTCAAGCGCTCGCATTCCATCATCATTTCTACATGTGTTTTTATTACTATAATTTGTTGTTCTAGCTCTTCTTGAGCCATTTTTGTCATAGACTTCGTAATCAAATTTTGGCATAACTATATTTCCTTAATTTATTGAATTTATTTAATCATTTTTCTATAGTTTAATAAATAACTTTTGATAAAGACTTTTTAAAATTGTCTTTCAATTTCACTAGCTAGTCGTTTTTTGTCTTCTAGTCGTCTATATTCATAATTAAGCATCAAAAACCTTGTATCGACTAATATTCCTTGTATTTTTTCATATTCACTAGGATTAGGCTTCCAATCGCCTGTTGCCTCACCAATTTTTATTATGTCTTCGCTTTGATTTAATTTATTGTTTGATTTATCGTAAGGCATAACGAAAGCATTATATGTAGCTTTACCACTTTTTAATTTTGCATATTCACCATATGTGATTTGTTTATTGATGTCGCTTGCTTGAGGTAAGTGGCTACTATTTCCAGTTACTCCGTATCGATAATATTTAGCGTCTAGCACATACAATTTGTCTTGATAAAGCATTATGGTATCCGGCATTAACGGATGTTTAGTTTTCTTAGCTCCACCTAAATTCCAAGTAGCGTTAACATTATATTTTTCTTTATCTTTACTCTTAATTCCAAAGAATTCATCTATCATCTTTTCCCAAACGATATTAAACTTCTTTGTTCCGTAGTAATAATTATCTTTATCGTGTTCTTTACCAATATAGTCTAGAACTTTAATCATTGATGAAAAGAGAACCTTTAATCTATCTTGATAGGTCGTAGTTAACTTTTCTCTAATAATTAATTTAAAAAACTCAGTCTTATCTTTTGTGTCGATTTGAGTGTTTTGAGGGACCAAATTACCATATAACCAACCCATTTTTAAAAATGCCTCATGAGTTGTATATTTATGTATTTCAGTAATTAACTGCTCAGTTTTAGGTTGTTTAATTCGTACTATTCTTTCTAGATATACTAGATTTAGATCATTATCGGGAGTTTGATATACATTAGGTGTTACCTTTTTAATTGTTTTACTCCAGTTAACTTTACCTCTCAAATCTTGCTTATATAGGGTTTCATTATCAGTGTAGTATCGACCATTGTTTTCAAAATAATAGTTAATTAAATCAAGATAAGCTTGGACAGGAAATGGTTCGTCATTTTTATTCTCGCCGACATTTAAAACCATATCAGCTTGACTAAGAAAGCGAGATAAAACATTAATTAAACCTCTTACTTCAAATCTAACTTCAGCATCGCTTTGATTTATTGGCAAATTATACCCACGAGGAAAATAGATTCTTGGTTCATTGTTTTCACTTCTAATACCAACAAAATCTTCCTCTAATGACGGGTCAGTTTTTACACAAAAGTCTATAAGTCTTTTATGAGTTTTCTCCATCATCTTCACTATTCCTATTTTTAATATCTTCTAAGTATTCATCAATGGCTTTTTTTACGCTTTCATTGAAGATATCTAACCTGTTCATACCACTATTAGATATAAACTTTTCAGTTAAATCTTCAAGAGTTTTAAATTCACTATTAAAGACATCGTTTCTTGCGAATTTGAAACCATCATCCCATAGGTATTTCAAGACCTTGCCACTGAATTGTCTATCATCTTTTAGTAAATTTTTATCGACAAAGTGGGTTCCTAGTCTCTTATCTTCCATTGAGGTCATGGTTATGTTTTTATTAAGAATTTGCTCGTTGATAATCTTCATAAAATCTTCCCAAATTAAATCAGTATCTAAGACTTTAGTTTCAGCTAGATCTTTTTCTTCTTTTTTAGATTTATCAAAGACATTAGCAACTTGGACCATCTTCCATCTTCTTTGGAAAGCATTATCTAGTGTAAATACATTTTGGTCACTAGTATTCATTGTAGCTATGATTGATAAATTTGAAGGGATTTTAATTTTAGCGTCTTCGTTATCAAAAAGTTCTCTACCTATTTCATGATTTGTAATTGAATATTCTGAAAACCCTTCTTCATCCCCTTCTTTTTCTCTATCTAAAAGTTGGAATATATCACCAAAAATAGCTGGTGCATTACCTCTATTAATTTCTTCTATGACTAAAACAAACTTCTTGTCAGGAGCTTTATAGGCTTTTTCCATAATTCTAGTGAATGGACCTGGATTAAATTTGTAAGTTAACGAACCATTGTCTCCTTTTTCAGGCAATATTTGTCCTACAAAGTCTGAATAGGTATAGTCTGGGTGGAACACTACTCTTTCATGTTGTTCTTCTTCTAATCCATCTAAATATTCATGCTTAACTTTATATGATTTACCACTACCAGGAACACCATAAAGAATGACGTTTTCACCTGTCTTTAAGTACTTTGAAGGATTTTCTTCACTAAAACTAATTTCTTTAAAAATACTAGGTGTTAATTCTACATCAAATGTAATAGTTCGATTATCACTATCTACCAACACAACAAAATTAGTGTTTTCAATATTGTTCTGATAAAGGTCGACAAACCAATCATACTCCTCACTTTTTTTGTTAGCAAAATCGGTTTTCTTCAATTGAAATTTTTTTGTTCCACCTTCTGCGCTTTCAGTATGAGTAAATACTACTCTAGCAGGTTTGCCAATGTAGGAATCTCCTATTATAGCTAAAAGATTTGACCCTAAATCAACGGAATATGTCGTATTATATAAAACATTTGTATTACTAGATCCTGGTGTTTCTCTTATTAAGGCATTAATACTTTTAAGATAAGCTTCTAATTCAAAAGGCAAATTATAAGAACATTGTTGAGTAATATTCTTCTTTTCTAAATTTGCTTTGTACCTAGATTGTGATGTTTGAATTATCCTCGTAAATTTTTTAATCATATATCCTCCTCTGTTGAATCTAAATATTTAGATATTACTTTCGCTATAGCATTAGACAATAAAACCGGGACTGCATTTCCTATTTGAGTATATTGGCTTCCCTTATTACCGGTAAAAAAGTAAGTGTCCGGAAAACTTTGAATTCTTGCAGACTCTCGAGCTGTTGGGACTCTATTTTCAGTATAATGGAAATAATTCCTATGTCCACAGTCTATTGTGCCACTAGGTAATTTACTATTCATTCTTTTAAAAGCAGCATTATAATTTCTTACTTTATAATATTCTTCTGGCAAGTCCCTTATATTACCCCCATCTTTTATCCTCGAAATAATATTTATTGTCTGTTCGGTATGAATAGTTTTTTCGTTATTTAATATTTTACTAGAATTTTGTCGCATTAATGATTGAAAATTATTTTGAGGTTTTGTTTTATATTTTGTTGGGTCTTCATTATTGTCTAAAGAAGGTAAATCACACAATGCATCATAAGTACTTACCATTTCTTTTTTTTCAACTCTATCAAAATCAAAAAATACATCGTTAAATAAATCTTTTCTTAATCCAACAAAAAAAACTCTTTCTCTAGATTGAGGAACACCATAATCTGATGCCTTTAATAATCTATAATTAACATTATAACCTAAGTCGGAAAATCTTTTAATTATGTCATCTTTATATATGCCCTTTTCCATACTCAAAAGTCCTTTTACATTTTCAAGTATAAAAAATTTTGGCATTAAAGTTTTAACAAAACGAACATATTGCAAATATAAACTATTTCTTTCATCACCAATTTCTCGTTTTCCAACCATACTAAAACCTTGACATGGAGGTCCACCAATAACACCTGTAATTTCATTATGATCTTTTTTTAATTTGAAAAGCATTTCATCTGAATAATCATTAATATCAATTGATAAAGCACATTTGTGTTCCCTGTTGTAATTATAGGTATTAACTGCATCATCCCATTTATCAATAGCTAAAACACTCTCAAATCCTTCCATCTCAAATCCTATTGAAAAACCACCAGCGCCGCAAAATAAATCAATTAAAGTCTTATTATTATTCATTGTCTGCCTCCTCTAAAATTTTAAGCAAAGTTTTTGCAATAGCCTTGGCCATTAATGGTGGTACTGCATTGCCAACTTGTCTTAATTGTTGGGATTGATTTCCATAAAATTCGAAACTATCCGGAAAGCTTTGCAATCTAGCAGATTCTCTAACAGTTGGTGTTCTATTTTCAATTGGATGAAAGTAATTCATGTGACCAGTATCTATGGTTATTGAAGGTTTATCAAATGAAAGTCTCCTATATGCGCTAGAATGTCGATTGTTTCTTTTTGTATCCCATAAGTGTTCTGGCACATCTTGCCAATTTCCACCTTGAGGAACATATGCCATTCTTTCTTGGACCTTTTGATTTGGAAACTTTGGATTATGATTTAATAATGAACCTTCTCTGTCTTTTACATAATCTAAAAAAGGATTAGTAATATGTTTATCAGGATAGCAAATATCACCGATTGCATCATATACATTATATTTTTGATGGCTAGTGTCCATTGAGTCAAAATCAAATATAGTTCCAATGTCTTTACGGATTCCAACAAATATTGCCCTTCTTCTATCTTGAGGAACCCCATAGTCAGATGCTAATAGTACTCTAACATTAACGTTATAGCCTAGTTCTTCTGTTATTTCTAATATTCTTTCTTTGGCATAGCCATTATCTTTCGTTAATATTTGCCTAACATTTTCAATGACAAAGGCTTTTGGTTTTAAAATTTTAACAAAACGCAAATATTCAAAGAACAATTTGTTTCTTGGGTCATCCGCTTCTTTTTCATATCTGTTAGCCGAACTAAATCCTTGACAAGGAGGTCCACCAATAATGACATCTACACCATTTAACTCTTCTTTTATTTTATCATCACTAATATTTTTAATATCTCCACAATATTCAAATTTAGTTTTGAAATTTTTAGAATGTGTCTCCATAGCAGCTTTGTCCCATTCAACGCCACCAACTATATTGAAGCCTGCTAATTTAAAGCCTAAACTTAAACCTCCTGCGCCACAGAACAAATCAACAACTTTATAGGAATTATTATCTTTATTTTTATTTAATCCCTCAATTATTGATGATCTTATTTTTTCGGCAAGAGTCTCTCCCTTATAAGTATTTTCAATTTCATCTATTATTTCGTAAGATAGCTTCACTTTAACATCTTTACCAGATATCATTTTTCTTCCACTACCCTCTCGTTTACCACCTTTAGGCATATTTTCACCTCAGGGAATATTATATTGAAAAAAGTTCCGTTAATCAATATGAAAACATAATGAAAATGTAGAATTTTTCTCACTTTTGTTCCTATTAATAAAAGATTAAGCAATATCTAAAAACTCTCATCAAAGCATCATCAACCCACCTCTTCTACTAGTGCGTAAGCCTAATAGAACATAGAATAATGGCTTAATATCGTTGTTTTTATATTTGACACCTCTATACGTATAGAGGTAATTAATAAAGATGGCGACCCCACCGAGAATCGAACTCGGGATTAGACCTTGAGAGGGTCTCGTCTTAACCTCTTGACCATGGGGCCTT
>CALVRV010000033.1 GCA_944358865.1 uncultured Bacilli bacterium
TATGGGAAAGAAATTAATAATTTTAGGCGGTACAGGTTTACTTGGTTATCATACAGCCTTACTTGCCTTAAAAAAAGGTTACGAAGTAACTTCTTTAAGCATTGATGATATTAACTTAGAAGGATGGTATCCAAAAGAAATTAAAGTTATTATCATGGATGTATTTAAAGCTAGTGAAGAAGAATTAACAAAAGTTATGGAAGGATATGATTATATGGTTTATTCAATTGGACCAGATGACCGTGTTACCCCACCTGCTCCAAGTTACACATTCTTCCATGAAAGATTAGTTAATCATTGTGGAAAAGCCTTTAGAGCAGCAGAAAAAGCTGGAATTAAAAAGAGTGTCGTTTTTAATTCATACTTTGCTTATTTTGATAGAAGAGATCCTGAAGTTCATTATGCAGAAAAACATCCTTACATTAAATGTAGAGTTGAACAAGCAGAACTTTTATTAAAACAAAGAAAGAATATGGAAGTTGTTATTCTTGAATTACCATATATCTTTGGAAAAATGCCAGAAAGATTACCTCTTTGGAAAGAAGTTTTCTTAGATAGATATGTTAATGGTCATAAAATTATTTTCTTCCCTAAAGGAAGTACAACAATGACAACTGTAGATCATATTGCAGAAGCAGCAATTGGTGCTATTGAATATGGTAAAGATGGTGAAAGATATCCAATTGGTGATGAAAATCATTCTTATGATTTTATGTTAGATGAAATGACATCTACAATTTTAGGTAAACCACGTAAAATTATTCATCCAGGAAAATATTTATGTGCAATGGGTGCAGCAATGATTGCTAAAAAAGAAGCTAAACAAGGTCGTGAAACTGGTCTTAATTTTAAACTTGTTATGAAAGAAATTATGTCTAAGGATGTAGTCATTGAAGAAAGTGTTATGGACAAAGTTAATGCTGAACTTCATATTAGCCGTGGTGGATTAAAAGAAGCAATTCATGAAACAATGAGAGCCTGCTATCCTAATCCAAAAGATTTTAAATAATCATGAAAATTTTATTAATTACTTTTAGTGGAACTAGTAATACTTTTATTTGTGGTGAATTTTTAAAAAAGCATCTTGAAAGTTTAAATCATCAAGTAGAGCATTATTTATATAACGCTAGAATAGAGTTTAATTATAATCTTGACGAATTTGATTTAATCGGTATTGGTTATCCAATTCATGCTTTTAATGTTCCAAAACCATTCTTCAAATTTTTAACTTCTTTAAAAGTTAATAAAAAGATTGATTATTTTATATATAAAGTAAGTGGAGAACCTTTTGTTTTTAATAGCGCTTCCTCAGCAACTTTAAATTCAAAATTAAAAAAGAAAGGTTTTAACTTAGTATATGAAAAACATTTCTTAATGCCTTATAACATTATGTTTAATTATAATGATTCGATTAAAAAGGAAATGTATTTATATTTAGAAAAATTAACTTTAGTAACTACTAAAATGTTAACTGCTAAAGAATATAATGAAGTTACATATAATCCATTTTATCGCTTCATTTCATTTATTTTTAGAATTGAATGGATTGCTGGTCCAGTAAATTCTAAAATAACTCATGTTGATATGAAAAAATGTATCTCATGTTATAAATGTGTAAAAGAATGTCCAACAAAAAGTTTATATATCGATAAAAATAATAAAATTAAAATTAAAACTAACTGTTGTATATGTATGAAATGTGCACATGATTGTCCAAAAGATGCCTTTGTATTTGGTTTTTTAAATCCTTGGAGAGTAAATGGTAAATTTGATTATCAAAAACTTTTAAAAGATGAAAATAATAAAGGAAATTATATTAACAAAAATACTAAGGGTTATTTTAAATTATTTAGAAAGTATTTTAAAAATCAAAACGAATTATTAAAGAAATATAACATTGAAATACCAGAAGTATTTATAAAAGATGAACTACTTTAGTTCTTCCAATTTTGACTTTTAATCCAGTCAAAAGTATCTAGTAAACTTTGATTTAGCTCACGAGGAGTATAGTTAAGCTCATCGTGAGCTTTTTTATATGAATAGTTACTATTTTGATGTAAACAATCCATTGAATATGCAGTAAATAGTGGTTTAATATGGTGAATTTTAGCATGTAATTCCAAAAATGGAGCAACTATTTTAACTAAACTTGAGGGTATACATAATGAATAACTAGGTTTATTAGTTAACTTACTTGATAAGTTAATTAAATCTTTTATTTTTATATGATATCCACTTAAAATATATGAATTATTTTCTTTTCCTAAATAAATGCTATTAATAATACCATTAGCGACATCACGAGCATCAACAATATCATAAGCTCCTGTGACAATTATTTTTAATTTATTGTTATAAAATTGACTTAAAGCACGATTAATAGGTCCTTTAAAGTAATCATTAGGACCAACTAAAGCACTGGGATGAATCGAAAGAGTTTTTAAACCTAAAGCGTTATAACTCAAAACTAAATTAGTTGCAATTGCCTTTGATTTACCATAAACCCCTTTAACATCTTTTTCATTAAAACTATCAGGTTCTTTAACAATTTCCTTTTTAGAAGGTTTTTTAATTGCATCTACACTACTTATATAAATAAATTTATTAATCTTATTAGTTAAACTTGCATCTAATAAATTTTTAGTACCATTAATGTTAACGTTATAAACTTTATCATCTTTCTTTTTATAAATTGAAATTAGTCCAGCTAAATGAATTAGAAAATTTTTATCGCCTTTAGAGACTGATAAAAATTTTAGACAATCATCCTTATTTAAGATATTTCCATAGACAATCTCTATTCTTTTATTTAACTGTTCGCCAAAGTCCAAATATTTATCATTTGGTAAAGAAAAAATAACAATTTTGTAATCTTCTATTTGATGGAGTTGATGATAAGATTTAATAGAAAATATAACATTATGACCTAAATGACCGCTAGCACCAGTAACATAATAAGTAATCATAAGTATATTATAGCTATAAAATTAGTCTGATTAAATTATTTATTTAAAGTTTCTTAGATATAATAATTACGTAAATATTATGCGAAAATTATTTTTCTTAAATCCTAGTTCTAAGAGTTTTAAATGAAAAGTCCGTTTTTTATATAATGTTGATGTCTCTACAGCAGGAGGAGGATAAATTGAGACACATTAAAAACGACGATTTTCAATTAGTCCAAATTTGATTAGACAAAAATCTTAGATTAAAAGACATTGCATCTAACATTGAAAAAGATGATAGAGCTGTAAGTCGACACCTAAAGAAATATAGAGTTTTCAAACCAGTTTTTAAAATATATTTGACACGTTTTAGACATTTTAACTACAAATTAATGCGATATAGGAATAATCATAAATATTAGATTATAAGGATGTTCTCTAAATTAAATAACTTCCTTTCCAAGGAATAAATCAATTGCGTTTATATGATGAACTCCTTCTTGCTGATCCTTAAAAATATCAAGAGAAATAATATATCGAGGATAGCCGTCTTTGATTTTTCTAAATGGTCTATATTCTCTTTCTTTAATTTTTTGATTTCCTGTCATCATATAAGTAACTTGAATATATGCATAATCACCATTTTGCTTTCTTACAATAAAGTCACATTCAAAATTACCAATTTTCCCTATACTTACTTGATATCCATTACTAACTAAATATAGATAAACAAGATTTTCTAGCGACGGGCCATAATTTAAACTATTATCAACATTAGTAGAAAAATATAAAGCTAAATCAGCTAGATAATACTTTTGTTCTCTTAACAAAGACTTTTTAGATTTTAAATCAAACCTATTACATTCATATATAATTTTAGCTTTCTTTAAAATCTCTATATAATTTTTAATAGTTGTAAGCTTTGTCTTAATACCCGCTTTTATTAATGAATCATAGAAATTTTTAAGAGAAAATGATGATGTGTAGTTATTGATAATATATGACTGAACTCTTTCAAAAAGTGCTTTATTTGATATTCTGTTTCTAGTTTTTACATCTTTATTAAAAATTTCTGTTATTAACTCATTTGTATATAATTGTTTAGCGCTGAAATCATCAAATTCTAAAGCTTTTGGAAAACCCCCTTCTAAAATATAAGAATTAAATTCATCAAAAATATTTTCCTTAATTGATTTGTTAAAGAACTTTTTCATTTCAAGATATTCATAAAAATCTAGTGGATATATTTCAAAAGTTAAATATCTTCCAGTTAATTTAGTTGATATTTCATCACTTAAAATATATGAATTTGAACCAGTTAAAAATATAGAATAGCCTTCTTCTTCATATTGAAGCATTACTTTTTCAAAACCTTTAACATTTTGAACCTCATCAATAATTAAATAATACATATCTGAGTCGTGAATTTGTTCTTCTATTTTATCTTCAAGCTGCTTTGGTGTAACAATGTTCTTATAACCTCTCTTATCAAGTGGCAAATATATAATTCGCTCAGATAAATTTCTTGACTCTAATTCACTAATAATTGCTTTTAAAATTGAAGTTTTTCCAGACCTTCTAACACCTGTAATAACTTTTACAATATCACTATCATAGAATGGCCTAATTTTTGACAAATACTTTTCACGATGATAAATTTTATTTTTCATAATTCTTTTTTCTTCAACATTTTTATATCGTTAAATTGCGTTTAAGGGGAGTGTTTTTTGATAAAATTAGTTTTTTATCCTCTGAATTGCTTTTTTAATAAAAAAATATGATGTATTAAATGGATTTTGAATAGGTGTTTTTTATTCTTGTATTATTTAAAAAATTCTTTTATAAATACAGCAAATAAAGTTTAGGATAATCTTTAATCATTTGCAATCTTAAGACTTTGTCTTCTTAACTAATCCTAACAAAAATAAAAAGCCACCAAACTAGTCAAATAAGAATGATGGCTTAAGTGATTAAATAAGTAATTTGTAATTAGCTTT
>CALVRV010000034.1 GCA_944358865.1 uncultured Bacilli bacterium
TGATCGCGTTTGATAAAGATAAAGAAATAATCATTAAAGAATATATTGAAGGACCAGTCTTATCTGACCTAATTAAATCAAATAAAGATATAACAATTTATATTAAGCAAATGAAAGACATGCTTCCTAATATTTATAGTGCAGGTCTTAATATTGATTATTATCCAACAAATTTCATTATCAATAAGAATGATAATTTAATTTATTACATTGATTACGAATGCAATTTATACGATGCAAAATGGGATTTTGATAATTGGGGAATAAAGTATTGGAATGGCGGTGAAAAACTAATTTAAGAATGAAAATGGTATCGTTTTTCTAGTAAAGGTATTATCTTGCTATATTTTGTATTAAAGTGATAGCACAAAGACATTAGTAAACAATAAGAGTGATACGTAAAAATATCACTTTTTTATATTTAGTACATAAAATTAAAGTTTTTGTTTCGTTTGATGATATTCGAACCGATAAACCTTCTAAAATTTGACGTTTTTTAATTGGTACTCCAACAATTGACCTTATAAAACAACGATTGCTCATGCCTATATCTATTGCCTTAATACAGCTGAAATATTTGAAAAACTAGAAAATATTGCTGAATAAAAACATACAGATACAACAAAATATTCAATAGGTATTGGCGATATATATAATAAATGATATAATTTCATTGAATAAAAAGGTGCAAATACAACAAAATATTCAATGGAGTTATTTTATGGAAATTAAAAGAGATAAATATTTAGATAAATTAATTATTAGAAAACATAATGGATTTATAAAGGTCATTACAGGAATTAGAAGATGCGGTAAGTCATATCTATTAAATAATTTGTTTTATGATCATTTAATAAATGAAGGAGTGTCTGCTAATCATATTATTAAATTTGCTTTTGATTCTGGAGACGATTTAGACTTAATTGATGAAAATCTAATTGAAGTTGATGCTAAAAAAAGAAAAGTTGATCCTAGAAAGTTCATGAATTATATTTCATCTAAAATTAAGGATAATAATATGTATTATTTATTATTAGATGAAGTACAAAATTTAGGAAGTTTTGAAGCAGTACTTAATGGTTATTTAAGAAAATCAAATTTAGATGTTTATGTAACTGGTAGTAATTCGAAATTCTTATCCAGTGATATTATTAGCGAATTTGCAGGACGTGGAGATGAAATTCATGTAATGCCATTATCTTTTAGTGAGTTTTTTGGTGCTTTTAAAGGAAGCAAAGAAGATGCCTTGGATGAATATTCTCTTTATGGAGGATTACCTGCAATTTGTTCTATGGAAACTGATGAACAAAAAATAAACTATTTACAAGCCCAAATAAAAAATGTCTATTTAAAAGATATCATTCATAGATATCATTTAATTAATGATGAAAACATAGGAGAGCTTTTAGATATCATGGCTTCTGGAATTTCAACTTTAGTTAATCCTCCTAAACTAGCTAACACCTTTAAAAGTGTAAAAAAATCATCAATATCTGCTAATACAGTATCTAGTTACATCGAGCATTTACAAGAGGCATTTGTAATAAAATGCGTTAAAAGATACGATGTCAAAGGAAAAAAGTACATTAACACCCCTTTTAAAATATATTTTGAAGACATTGGTTTAAGAAATGCTAGACTTAATTTTAGGCAACTAGAACAGACACATATTATGGAAAACATCATTTATAATGAACTTAGATATCGTGGGTTTAATGTAGATGTAGGTGTTGTTGAGGTTTTTGAAAAAAATGATGATGGAAGTAGAACAAAACGTCAATACGAAATTGATTTTATCGCAAATATGGGTAGTAATAGGTATTACATACAGTCAGCTTATGAAATAATAAGCGAGGGAAAGCTAGTTCAAGAAACTAGATCATTCGATAAAACGAACGATTCTTTTAAAAAAATCATTATAGTTGCTCAAAGTATGAAACCAAGAAGAAATGAAAAGGGATATCTAGTTATGGGAATAAAAGAATTCCTATTAAATGAAAATAGTTTAGAATTTTAAAAATTGTTGTTAATTCACTTACATATGGAAGAATAGTGAGTAATACTCTTAAACCTGTCGAAAAATGAGTAGGATTTGAAAGAGTATATATTTATCAAGATAATTACCAGATATTTATGCGGACGGCTTTATCGTTTTTACTTATAAACATAAAAATTGTTTATAGTAAAATCAATAAGTGAATTTGTTCATGGTGTTTCATACGTATGCAATGAAAATGGTATTTTCACTGATTATGATTTAATTGATAATGATGTAGAACCAACTAGACTTAATATATAAACTAGAAAGTTATTTTACTCTTATTATGAATTTGGTTCTCACAATTGTGTATATTGGTTTGATGAAGAATTAAAAGGAAAAACATTAGATACTATGTCAAGCCTAATTCAGAAACTTAAAAATAGATTAACTGAAATTAACGATATTTGTCCGAGAAATCGGGCATTTTTTATGAAAACGTTATAGTTAGTCATAACTAACTTTTTTGTTGTAGTGTTTCTATAACAGTGTTATAATAACAGTGTTATAGGAGGAATTTAAATGAACGAAGAAATAATGAAAGAGATTCTTAAAGCAGCTAAGGAAGAATTTTTATCGCATGGATATATTGATGCTTCAATGAGAAATATTGCTAAAAAGGCTAATCTAACGACCGGGTCTTTATATTATCGTTTTTTAGATAAAGCCGAAATGTTAGATGCAGTTGTTGGAAATGAAGCTGAAGAACTTTTAGCGACTTTCAAACAAATTCAAAATGATTTTGCTAAAAAAGAAATTAAGCGTCAAATAAATGAAATGACAACCTATACAGAAAACGGGTTACATATTCTTTTAAACTATATCTATAATCATTATGATACATTTAAGATTATTGTTTGCAAAAGTAAAGGCTCTAAATATGAATTTTATCTTGATAGCTTAGTAGATGTAGAAGTAGAGAATACTTATCGTTTTATTAATGAATTAAAAGCTAAAAATATAAAAGTCAAAGAACCAAGTGAGGATCTGATACATATTTTGTGTACGTCATTTTTTGCTAGTATTTTTGAAGTTGTTCATCATGATATGAAAAAGGAAGAGGCGCTTGAATACGCTGATGAAATTTATGCTTTTAACCAAGCTGGGTGGTCTGTTTTATTAGGCTTAGATTTTAAGGAGAATTTATGAAAAAAGAAAATGTATTTCCACGTTTAATGCATTATGCTGGCAAACATAAAGTTCTTACATATTTATCGCTTATTTTATCTGCAATAAGTGGCGTTCTTGCTATTATGCCATTTGTTTATATTTATTTTATTATTCGTGATGTAGTGCAAGTTGCACCAGATTTTTCAAAAGCTACTAATTTGGTGTTTTATGGATGGATTGCTGTTATGTTTGCTATTCTTGCTATCCTTATTTATATTGGGGCTTTGATGTGTTCACATATTGCAGCTTTTAGAATTGCTGGAAATATGAGAATAGAAGCAATAGAACATCTTACAAAGATACCTGTTGGTGAAATAGAAGAGGAAGGCAGTGGTAAGTTAAGAAAAATTATTTTAGATTCTAGTAGTGCAACCGAGACTTATTTAGCCCATCAACTTCCTGATATGGCACAAGCAATGCTTATGCCTTTAGCTATTATAGTTATATTATTTATATTTGATTATAGACTTGGGCTTGTTTCTTTAATCCCAATTATCCTTGGATTTTTGTGCATGTTTAAAATGATCGGTCCAAAAATGAAAAATGACATGGCTCAATATCAAAACGCTATGGAAAGTATGAACAATGAAGGTGTTGAGTATGTTAGAGGGATTCCTATTGTTAAGACTTTTAATCAATCAATATATACTTTTAAAAGATTTAAAGGGGCAATTGATAATTATTCTAATTTTTGCATTTCATATACAAAGAGATGTAGAGGTCCGATGATCGCTTTTGAAATATGCGTGAATTCCGTTTTTGCCTT
>CALVRV010000035.1 GCA_944358865.1 uncultured Bacilli bacterium
ATCACAAGTTCCCAAAGAAAGGAATTATAGATACTAGATCATTCAAATCTTTGGTCGAATTCTATAATACAAGGTTATTATTTATGAAAAATAAAATACACGCATTAATTAAAACTATATTAATAATAGGTATACCTTCAACTTTATTAATTTCTTGTACCACTAGCGATGTTTCTTTAAGTGCAAACACAAGTAAAGAAATACACACTATATCTTTTTATGATGACACTATTTTGATTAATCAATTAAATACTGCTGGTCATGAGATAATTACTTTGCCTGATGCACCTTTAAAAGATAATTACGAGTTTAATGGTTGGTATTTTGATAAAAATGTTTGGAGTGTTAAACTAACTGAAGATTATTATCAAAATATAAGTTTAACTAATGATGTAAGTGTTTATGCTTATTATGTAGAAACTGTTGATCCTGTTCCTAATGAATATACGATATCATTTTATGTTGATGATGAAATTTATACCACTATTGAAACATCTGGTAATGAAACAATTACTTTACCAGAAGCACCTAATAAAGATAATTATGAATTTAAAGGTTGGTATTTCGATAAAAATATTCGGAATAATAAACTAACTGAAGATTATTATCAAAATATAAGTTTAACTAGTGATGTAAGTGTTTTTGCTTATTATGAAATTATTAATGATGTTCCAAAAGAATTTAAAGTTAGTTTTGTCACTTACGGAGGAACTAAGGTAGACGATTTATTAACATCAAGAATTGAAACTGAACCATATACAGAAAAAGAAGGATATACATTTCTTGGTTGGTATTTAGAAGAAACATTTATCAACAAAATTACATTTCCTTATGACGTTACAAAGGATATTACTTTATATGCCAAATGGGAAGAAAATATCACGTCTAGTCTTAATTTTATCGTGGATGAAAATGGTGTATTAACTAATGTTGAAGGTATTAGTGAAAATAATAGTGACGTAGAAATTCCTTCACACGTTAACAATATCGAGATTAAAGAAATTGGTGACGAAGTATTTTTAAACAATATTTATTTAACAAGACTTGTTGTACCAGAAACTGTAAAAATAATAGGATATAAAATGTGTTATGGATGTATTAATTTAACTGAGGTTGTTTTATCTAATAATATCACTGTCATTCCTGATTACGCTTTTGAAAATTGTACCTCCTTAGAAAAAATTAATTTTCCTTATTCCTTAGTGCAAATCCGTTATGATGCTTTTAAAGGAACAAGATTAAAAGAATTTAACGCCCCAAATTCTCTTAAGGAAATTTGGGATTATGCTTTTAAAGATGCAAAACAATTGACAACTGTTAATTTAAATAATGTCACTAAATTAGGTACGATGTCATTTGAAAATTGTGAAAAACTTGGAACAATTAATTTACCAAATACTTTAAAAGAAGTTGGACAAAATGTTTTCAATGGATGTAAAAAACTCGTAAATATTAATATGCCTGATAAAGCTATTTCAATAAAACATGATATGTTTACTGGAACAGGATTTTATGAGGATATAAATAATTGGGATAACGGCGTTTTATATGTTGATAATTATTTAGTGTCAATAAATAGTGATTTTATTAATACTACTCAATACACCGTTAAAGAAGGAACTATTTCAATAGCTAGTAATGCTTTTTTAAATAACGCTCGCAACCTTAAAACTATAAATTTACCAGAAGGTTTAATAATTATTGGAGAAGAAGCCTTTTATAATTTATATTCATTGAGTCAAATTAATATTCCATCAACAGTTAAATCTATTGGTTATAATGCTTTTGCACAAACAGATATTTATAAAAATCAATCATATTGGGTAGATAATGGATTTTATATTGATAATTGGCTTCTTAATGTTAAAAAGGTTTCTTTAAGCAAATTTAACGTTAAAGAAGGCACAATAGGTATTAGTGATGGCAAAGATACAGGCTTATTTCCAACTAAAGCTCAAACAATTACTAAATTAACTTTACCATCATCATTAAAATTTATTGGTGAAAGAAGTTTTCGAAGATTAAGAATTAGTCAATTAATTATTCCAAGTGGACTTGAATCAATCGGCAAACAAGCTTTTATGTCTTGCGCTAGTTTAAGTAGTGTTAATTTAGGTGATTGTACAAATTTAGCTTATATTGGCGATCAAGCATTTAGTGAGGCCATGATTAGTGATATTACAATTCCTGAAAGTGTAGTCAATATGGGTGAACTTATCTTTAACAATAATAGCGTTGATTTAACTGTCCATTGCATGGTTAATGAAAAACCAAGTGGATGGAATGCTAATTGGAATTTTACCTATAAAGAAAACGTTAAAATTATTGTTGAATGGAATAATTAAGACCAATTTATATATGTTAATCTTTTAAATATTTTTAATTAAAAAAATCATTTAACAATAATAAAAGTGTGTCAACATTAAGTCTAAAATTTAGTGATGTCCACATTGATATTTTTAAAAGAAAACTTTAATGTTAAATATGGACACAATAAATATAAAAAAATAGAATGATACATGATTTTAAACATTCATTAACATGGACATAATTAGGACATTTTTTAATACAATATAAAAAAAATATAAACTGATTTATCTTATGTAAAAGAAAAAATTATTTATTGTCAATTTGAAGTATTCTATCTATAACAAGTTTTATTTTTTTATCGCTTTTATTATAGGCTTCAATTAATTTAATACTTTTTTTAGACAATTCTTTTTCACTTTGTTCTCTAATTGCTAAAAGATAATAAATTGAACATTTTAAAATCTGACTTATTTTTAAAAGCGTATTTAAACTTGGAAAAGGTTTTCCAGATAAGAGTCTAGACACTTTGTATTGCTCAACACCTAATTTTTGAGCTAAATCATTTTGTGTCATTCTTCTTTCTTTTAGCATTTTTTTAATTCGATTTAAGACTTCTTTTTGCAAATCTTCCATATGAAATAGTATAAATTAATTCATCGTTATTTAATAGTAAAAATAAACATTATTATGTAAATAATGCATAAATTTTATATTTATTTAATTTTTAAAAAAAGTTTTCTTTATCTAATAAAAAAACACTTAATAATAAGTGTTTTAATCTATCTTTTTTGTTGTTGTATTGTCTTAACTTATAAAATAAAAACAATAATTAAAGGCGAAAAATACTAAGAACATATTTACTATAAATAATAAGTAATTTGCAGTTCTTGTCCATAAAACTATATTGTTATAAAGCTTTAAATCTATTTTTAATATCTTTTTAACATTCATTACATCTAATGTTCCTAATGCAAGACAAATTAAAGCATTAATAAGTAAAAATGAAACGGCAAATGAACCTAAGAAATTATTTTCATAATTTAATATATTAACTACGCAACTTTTAATCGTGACATAAGATGGCAAAACATAATCAAACATATTTGCATATAACAAAATAACAAATATAAAACATAAACCAAAGATGATGCCTATTAATATTCGATTTAATAAAAGATATTTATTAGAAATAATTTTATCTTCTTCTTCAACTTCTTTTGTGTTTATTAAAGCAAGTAAATCGACTTTAAAATAATTAGAAAGAGTTTTAATATCTTCATTTGTTGGTTCTAATTTATCATTGCTATAATTTTTTAAGACTTCAACACTGATATTTGTATCTTGACTAATTTGATTTATAGTAATTCTTTTTTCGTATATTATTTCATTTAAAATGTTTGCAAATTTCATATTAACCTCTAATTTTTAATTATATAATATTTTTTTGTAAAAAAATAAGAAAAAATAGAGGAAATATTATGTCTGAATGTTAACTTTCAATTGATGTGAGACTTTTTAGTCCTTGCTCGTTTCTTATTTTAACAAATTCATCTTTTAATTCAAT
>CALVRV010000036.1 GCA_944358865.1 uncultured Bacilli bacterium
AGGCTTTTATCACTTTTCAAAACCTTTCATCACTTTTCATCGTTATTTGTTAATGCTGGACTTGTGCTGGACTAAATAAAATCTATATAACATAGTAATACCAATAGATACAGGAACTTTAAAAATATATAATAAAAAAACTAATGCTGGACTAACAATAAATATCAATAAATAGTGATAAAAAATAATGAAAGTAAATAAAAAGAATTTAAAGTATTGAAGATTAATAAAACTAATGAACTTAATTTAATTTTATAAAACGATAGAAAATTACAAGAGTTTATATTTGATATAAATGAATACAAATTACTTTTTATTTTTCAGTATAATTTTGAAAGTGTGTATGATATAATTAGTTTGTCAAATATTAAGTTGTAGGGAGGATTAAAAATGTGGTTGTTCATTAGTATAGTAATAATTTCTTTAATTATATTTTTAATATATAACTTAAAATCAAAGAAAATAATAAATAATAGTGACGAGAAAGAGCGTGAAATATTAGCAAATAATATTTCAAGTTCATTTCCCTCAATTCAAATAGTAGAAAGTAAAGATATTATTCCTAATGAAAAAAATAAAATTAAAGATATCGATATAAAAAAGGCAATCTCAATTATAGATAACACTGTTCCAAATTCTATAATAATTGGAAGAAATATAAAAACTGGTAAAGAATTATTGAACAATAATAGATCCTTTTTTTCAGCAAGTAAAAAAGGTACTGAAAATATGATGAGGGTTAAAGGTACAAATCAAGTATATGGAGCACAAGTCATAGAAAACAAAATAGATAAACAAACAAAATTTATAAATGAGAATCAAATGATTAAAAAGGCAGGTAAAGATGCTTTAGTTAATGCAGGATTTAATATGGCTTCAATGGTTGTTGGACAATACTATATGAATGAAATTAATAATAAACTTGATGATTTAAAAGATACAATCAGTGATATTTCGGACTATTTAGATTCTGAATATAAAGGTAGGATAGCACATATTATTTCAAAAATGAAAGAAATAATCGACAATAAATCAGAAATTTTAAGTAATGAGTTTTCTATAGATAAACGATATGATGAAATATTAGAACTAGAAAGTGAGTGTTCAAAATTATTGGGACAAGCCAACGAGATGATAAAAAGCAATATTACGGAAGTAGAAATTGATTATAATAAATATGAAAAAAAATTAAAAGAACTTTATAAATGGTTTTCAAGACAACAAATATTACAGAAGTTGCTATTAGAAATAGGAAATTTAAGATATGTATTAGCAAAAGGAAATGAAACATCAAAATTTAGTCATACTCAATATAATAATTATTTATTGCAAATCAATAGTATTATTGAATCATTAGAAAATTGGAATAATTTAGTCTGTAAAAAACTAGGAATTGATGTTAAAGTAGCGAGAAGAAGTGGAAAATTCTTTAAACTAAAGAAAAATACAATAGGAAAGATAAATGAGGAATGGGCATATCACAAGCTTGATGAAAATATTGTAAATTTAATAGAAAGTCAAACCAATGTAAAAAGATTAGAACCATATACAAATAAAAAACAAGATGAGATAATAAAAATTCAAAAGTATAATGGAGAATATTATAATTTAATTGAAGAATAAAAAATACAACTAATAGATAAATTACAATTTAGCGAATTATTATAGTAGCAGTAGTTCTGTAGGTGAATGTATTTAAAAGAAAAATTTAAAATTAGTAAAAAATATTAAAATTACGCTAAAGTGAATCATTCTCTAACACACTAGAGAAATAAAATTTCTCTGTGTGATTTTTTTGAAATAAATTTCAAAAAAATATCATATGAATAACTATTATATTTTGAAATAAAAAAGAAAAATACGAAAGTGTTAGAACACACTAGAACACTTTTTATTTGCTACGCAAAAAGTGTTCTGTGTGATTAAGGGAAAACCCTTAATAATCCCCTTCAAGACCTTTTATAATTATTTATAAATTTATATATAAATGATTATATAAAATTATAAATAGTCAATTTAATTATATAAAAGGTCTTGAAATAAAAAATAGCCTAATGGCTATTTTTATTTTTGTTTATTTTATTTAAGTATTTCTTTATAGTTTCTTCTGCTTTTACTTGTTCATTTAAGTAATTTTCTTTACTGCCAAATAAACTGATTATTTGTTCTTTTGAAAATTTATAAGCATCATAAATATTAAAATTGTTATTATCATACCTATATTCTTCTGATCCATCACAAAGAGTATAATTAGATTTGTTTAATTCTATTGTATCAGGTAAAGTATTAATATTTTTATTTAAATAATATTGAGCTAATTTGTTAAATTCATCTTCCTTAAATTGATTTAATACTGATGTATAAGTATTTAAAGTTACAGATATATCTTTATGTCCCATTAAAGTTTGAACAACTTTTGGTTGCATACCAGATTCTATACAACGAGTTCCAAAAGTATGTCTTAAAGTATGATTTGAAATAGTACTAGGTAATTCTAATTGTTTACAAATTCTTTTTAATACAGTATTTACTGAACTAGCTTTAATAAGTCGTCCCTCATAAGTAAACAATAAATTATCTTTGTTATTCTGTGCTATTTCAACTTGCTCTTTTAAAGAGGTATAAAGAAATGGTGATATTGGTATATCTCTTTTTCCAGAATAAGTTTTTGTACCTTGTTTTATTATTAGATCTCCATTTTTATCAACAGTTAAAGTGTTTCTAACCTTAATTTTATTTTTTTCAAAATCAATATTATCTATTGTTAATGCTAAAACTTCTCCAATACGCATTCCAGAATAAAGTTGGATTAATATTACATTTTTGTATTTTTCATCGGTTAAATTTGATTTTAGAAGATATGAAGATAATATTTGTTCATCTTTTGTTGATAGTGCTTCTAACACTTTAGTTTCTTTTCTTGATTTCGGTTTTAAAACTTTAGTAAAAGGATTTTCTAAAATATATTTTTCACTCATAGCAACTTCAAAAACTTGTTTCACACATTCCCAAACTTTTTTTATTGTAGAGTCAGTATATCTATTTATAAGTGAATTGAAATAATCTTGTAAATTTCTTGTGGTAATTTTATCAATATCTATATTACCAATAGGACTCGATTCAATTTCTCTTATAACAAATTCAAGTCTAGAATAATGACTTTCAGAGATAAGGTTAGCAGCAAATTTATCTTCACGATTTTGTTTTAAAACTTGAATAAACTTAATACCATTTTTTCTAATATAATTATCATTGTGATAATTATACATAATTTTATTTAGTTTTTGACTAACAATTTCTTTAGTTTTTCCATAAATACATTTTTTCTTAGAAACACCATTTTCAGTTTCTATGTATTGTGCTGTCCAAAGTTTTTTATTTGAATTATAGAATACACTTCCAACACCATTAATTTTCTTCATAAATTTCTCCTTTTAATAGTATTCCTTAACTTTCTCTCATTATACTCCAAAAGAGAGTGAGTGTCAATTCTTAAAAATACTAATATATAAATATATACAATAATGCATGTTTATATAAGTCCAGCACAAAAGTGTAAAAAATATGCTGGACTTGTGCTGGACAAATTTCTCGAAAATATTGAAATATCAACTATACTTAATAACTACCGCACCAGAGACGAGGTTTCAATCTCGTCTCTTTTTTGTTTGTGTATTGTCTAATAAAATTCATTATGATAATATAATTCTAAATATGATTAATATTTTAAATAATTATAATTATTATATCATATGAAGACGGGAATTCGCAAATTATGTAAATATCAAAATAATTTTTAAGCGTGACTGAAT
>CALVRV010000037.1 GCA_944358865.1 uncultured Bacilli bacterium
CTTCACCAAAAACAATGCCCTTATATTCGGCAATCTGCCTGCCTTCAACAGTTTGTGTAGTTGTAACAATCATGGATATGCCTCCTTTTAATTGGCAATGATATTAACTAATTTTTTCCGCCATTCATATGGTGCTAATTGTTGATTATGTAAATTTTCAAATACACCATACAATTCTTTGTATTTTTTATTTTTTATAATAATATTTTTCAAATCATCTGTTTCTAAAGGTATAATCTTCATGCCTTGAATAAATTTTGAAGGATCTTTAGAATCATAATAATAATTATCTTTTCTCATTCTAAAATCAGACACAACATTCATATGTAAAAAAGTAGTCACAAAAACACAATAAGATTTTAAATTACCTGTATTCAGCAAATGTTGACCTAAATGTCTAGAAACAGGCTCCATTTCCATTCTGCGTTGGTTAGTACTATCAGCTAAAGTTGCCTCTAATAACAATGAATGTTTAGGATAATACTTAGTTTTTTCATATTCGTAAACTATATCTGCTTCTCCACCTGCTGCATGCGTTTTAGGCAATAAGTCAGCATCAAGAGATAATTTCATATACTCTAGTATTTTACCAGTCCTTTCACTGATTTTATACCAAATAATACCTAAAATATACTCAAATATTGTAGGTATATCAGCACTATCAGTTATCATTTGATAAATTTCTTTATCTTTTCGTTCTTTAAAATAATCTAACAAAATAAGCAAATTATCATCAGTAAATTTATTATCAATTAAAATTTTCAATCTGTCATAACGTTTTCTTTCTACAACATATTTCACTTCATTTAATGTTTTATATTTAGTAGCAAATTCTGTATTTACACCATTTACTATAGCTTTTTCATTAAATACCAATGCTCTGCATATGTCCTCTAATTCAACGTTTTTAAATAACATTTTAGAAGCTTTGTATGCATCTTCATATAATTTATCAATTATCGGTTTAAAGAAATATTTAGGTACAATATCAAGTTTGACTGCATTATCTTCAAACAAAACCACATTAGTAATTTTTATATATCTGCGATTTAAATCTAAATAATCTGATAATGTAGCTTTTGCTTTAAATAAGTGCATTAATTCAAAAAATGCTACTTTAAAATCTTTTTCTGCTTTTGCATTATCAAATATCGTTTTATTTTTACATTTTTGAGGATTTTTATTAATAGCTTTAATAGATGTCGTGTTAAATAAATAATTGCGCCACCATATACCTATATTTACTTCTTTAGTAGCATTATACACATCTTCTAATTTTGACAGATTACCGCCGACATATACTTCGTATAAATTTTTATATAAAGAAAAATACGGCTTATCATAATTACGGCTTTTTCTATTTATCCCTATTTCACACAATAAATCCTCTGTAACTTTATTCTCTAAAAATCGTTTTAGAGCAGATTGGTAATTCTCCATTTTCATTAATCTGGATATAATAATTTCATCTATTGTGACTTTACCTGCTCTATGAGCTTTTATACCATTAACTATTTGTTCTGTATAATCTGCACTTGTACATAACGGCAACAAATAAGCATATTCGTCTAAAGACAATTCATCAAATTTTGAAAGCAAGTACAATAAAATAATAAAAGGACGTACTATTTCCCCATTTATATTATTCGAAGTTTTTAATAACTGTTTTAAATATAAAAAACTATCTTTATCAATTTGTAAAAAATTATCAGTTTCAAAATTTCCTATTTTGCTTATAGAAAGTAATGCTAATCCAGCTTCTGTTACTCTTCTTTGTTCATCAATTAACCCAATATCAACTAACCCAGAAGTTTTTTCGCGAGCATCTTTAGGTTTATTAGCCGCCTCACCAGTTATAAAGTCATTTTTATGCATAAAATCATAATACTCAGATTGTAACTTATTGTTCCCTTCCCAATATTTATTTTTATTTTCTGGTAAATTCCAAAAATCATACAAAAGCATCAATTGCTGTTCAATAGTTTTATTAAAATTTTTAGTTCTGAAACTTGTAGTTCCTAGACTCCAGCAATATTGTTTATATGGAATTTTATTCATATTAATTACTCCTTAATAATTTACTATCAAAACCTCATCAGAACTTTTCGTTTTATCTTTAGTTTGATAATTAGAGTTTGCATAGTTGTAATTTAAATGAATAACTCTATAACGATTAACGTTTCTTTCTATCCAAGCTTTCAATATTTTATTTTCTTTTCCTTTACTACTCAGTACGTTAGATAAAGCAAACTTTATTCTATTTTTACTCAAATTATCCAAAAAAGCCAATAAGTCATATTCGTCTTTTTCAGTCCATCCGCCTTGTTCATTGTAGGTTGCACATGTAATTAAATATGGAGGATCTGCATAAACAAAATCATTTTCATTCAAATTTTCAATCTTAAAATCCCTAAAATCAAAACAAGTGAATATACTGTTTTGTTCTTTTAATCGCTCAATAAATTTCGACAATTTTTCTTGTATTTTATTATTAAAATCCCTTTTACCAACTGGTAAATTAAATTCTCCACTACTATTAAACCTAATTTGATTATTAAATGCATATACTATCATTACAAACAACATTATATAGTAATAGTAATCTTCATTTTGCAACAAAGTTTTATTATTAAAATCAGCTCGTAGTTTTAAAAAACCATTTCTATTGTAATCTCCCAGGCCCTTACTACTCTCGCAGTTATAAAAACTATAACCATGCTTACTGACTAATGATAAATTATATTCTTTTATAATATGATAAATCCAATAGAACGTTGTTTCTTTATCAAGATTTTTAAATGTATTATATAAATATAATAAATTTTTATTTAAATCATTATAAACAACTTTCTTTGCCTCTATATTTATTCCTACATTACAACCACCACAAAACAAATCTACAAAAGTATCAATTTCATTCGGAAAATTAGGTAATATTTGTTTTAATAATTTATATTTACCACCAGTATAGTTTAACGGCGATTGAATAAAATAATTACTTTTAACCATAACATTCACACAAAAATAATCTTTCTTTATTCCCTTTTATATCCGATTTGCCTGTTGTAAAAGGTTTGTAATCTTCTTCAAAAACTTTAACCTCACCTTTGTTATTCAAAATTCTCATTATATCACTATCTGCAATCTTAGCATTCGAGCGATCATTTCCTTTTGTTTCCATATTATTATATGAAAACAAAATATACCTAGCATTTATATCATTAATAAGTTGTTCAAAAACTAATGTTGCATTTTTAGTACAATATTGACTTTTCATATTTTTCCTATCCATTTTTCGCGCAACACCATGTACTTCCGGTTTTTGCCACAAAGCAACATTCTCTAGCAAATGATATGCATCGCAATACTGACGAGAATTATACGGTGGATCAATGTATACTAAATCAGCATAAATATTTTTTACTAAATCATTGGCATCCATATTAAAACAAAGATTATTCTCATTATTTTGCACTTTAGCTAATGGTACAAATAACTCTAATGATTTTTCAAATTTAACATTTTTTCTGTATGCATCATAATGACCACAAGTATTAGCAATCTTATCCATTGCGTATAATAACGAAGTTATTAATATAGCTCTTTCACGTTTATTAATCTTGCCACTTTTAAAATTATTCTCAATGTCTTCTCTTATAAAACCAATACGTAAGCAATCTTCAATACTAAAATAAGTATTGCCAAAATTTTCGCTCATATAATTATCTTCAAGATTTTCAAGCTGATTATATTTAACAACATAATCAATAACAACTTGAGGATTATAAG
>CALVRV010000038.1 GCA_944358865.1 uncultured Bacilli bacterium
TTGTACGACATGTCTGACACATTCTTAGTCGATGACTAGGGGTGTGCAGACTTTTTTCAATTTTAGGCTTAAATGGCAACTTTTTAAAATTACTTCGTTGTAATGTAAGCGTTAATGTTTTAGAGATATTAAAAACTCGAACTATCGAACGTCCGAGTTATTTTTTTAATTTCCAAGGCATTAAAGCATCCATTTCTTCTTCCGTGGAATTATATCTTAATTTAGTCAAAAGCATCTCGGTAAATTCACCAGGATAATATCCATTTGCCCTTTTCTCTCTTCTCTAGAAAACACGGGAGGAAAAAGTTATGAAACACAAATTAACCATTGGCGTTTCTAACAAGTCTCCTAAGAACAGGATAGTTACCTATTAGAATGTATCACCATAAATAAGGCGTAATTGGTGATACAATTTTTAAATTTATCTTATAAAAATAATTGTTTTATTACCTACTTAATGTTAAAATAAGTGGGTAAAAAAGTGGGTGATAAAATGGTTAAAGCAAATGAAATAATTAATGAATGCCTCGCGTATGAAGGCGAAAGAGAATGGTTTGAATTTAAAGAAAATTGGTTTGAAAAGGACCAATTAGGTGAATATATTTCATCTTTATCAAATAGTGCAGCAATTTTAGGAAAAGAATGTGCCTATATGATATGGGGAATCACGGATTTAGATCATAAAATAGTTGGCACTTCTTTTAATTGTGAAATTGAAATCAATAATGAACCTTTGAAACACTATTTAGCTAGAAATTTAAGTCCAAGTGTTAATTTTTATTTTTTAGAAACTATAATGAATAACCATAGACTTGTTGTATTAGTTATTCCGAGCGCAAAAACTATCCCTACTTCATACAAAGATATTAGATACATTAGAATAGGTTCTAGTAAAGAAAAATTAAAAAAATATCCAGAGAGAGAAGCCTTCTTATTTTCTGTATTAACCTTTGGATTGCCCACTATCACAAATATAGAAAGTGAATATCAAGATTTAACATTCAATCAACTAAAGGCATATTATGTTTCAAAAAACATTGTTTTAAATAGTTCTACTTTTTTAAAAAATCTTCATTTATTAACGAAAGATGGCAAATTTAATATAATGGCTCAGTTATTATCTGACAATTCTCATGTTCCAATTCGAGTAGCTATCTTTGAGGGAAAAACAAAAGCTTCTAAAATGTATTCTGTAAAGGAATTTGGTTATAAATGTCTCTTATATTCTTTAAATGATGTTTTAAATTATGGTGATGTTTTAAACATTCCTCAAGCAAACGAAAAAAATAGAATTATGGAAAGAGAGGAAATAATGCTTTTTGATTTTGAATGCTATAGAGAAGCCGTTATCAATGCATTTTTACATAACGAATGGATTCATCTAAATGAGCCAATGATCACTTTGTATTCTGATCGAATCGAAATTTTATCAAGAGGCACTTTACCACCTATGCAAACTCTTGATGGTTTTTTTGAAGGACATTCAGTACCTGTAAATGAAAAATTATCGGAGCTGTTTTTACAGTTACACATTAGTGAAAAAACTGGCAGAGGAATCCCTACAATCGTTAATAAATATGGCAAAAAAGCAATAGCCATAAATGAAAATACGATAGTAGTAACTATACCATTTAATCGCATAAATGATGTGGGTAATAAAGTGGGTAATAAAGTGGGTAATAAAGTTGGTAATAAATTACTCAATAAATCTCAAATACGAGTCCTGGCGGAAATTAGAAATAATCCTAATATTACTAAATCTCAATTAATGATAAAGTGTGATTTAGGCAAAACATCAATTGATAAAAATATTAAGGTTTTAAAAGATAAGCATTATATCAAAAGACAAGGTTCAAATAAGACCGGTTATTGGGAAATTTTAGAATAAAAAGAAAGAAGATTTTAATTAATGGATACTGGTATTCTTAAAGGATTAATAGGAAAAGAAATTGATGTTATCATTGATAGACCTATAGGAACAACTCATCCGAAATATAAAGATATGATATATTTAGTTAATTATGGTTATATTGATGGCTTTTATGGTGGAGATAACGAATATCAAGATGTGTATATTTTAGGCGAAGACAAGCCTTTAAATAACTATCGTGGTAAAGTTATTGCAATAGTGCGCCGATTGAATGATAACGAAGATAAATTAGTTGTTTATAACTATGGATATTTATCAAGTAACAAGATAGAAGAAGCGATTAATTTTCAAGAAAAGTATTTTAAACATGAGATTATTACTATAAATAGTTCAAAATGATTAATTAATGAAAAATTGATAAGTTGCCTTTGTTGTCGTTGTAAGGGTGTACAATGTATCAAAAGCGTAGTATGTAGGCAAAATTAAAAACTGCATTCCAGGAAAAGGAATGTTTTTTATTTTGTGTATTTTTAAATTTTGTTAAAAGAAACCACCGGTTGCGTGATTTCCAAAAAATTAAGGTTTAATATTAAGTCATGAGAGGAAAAAATTATGAATTTAGCAGAAAAAATTATAAAAATAAGACAAGAAAACAATCTTACTCAAGATGAAATGGCACAAAAATTATTTGTTACTAGACAAGCTATTTCTAAATATGAAAGAGGAATTAGTTACCCATCTTTAGATGTATTATATTTAATTTGTAAAGAATTTAAAATAAGTATGAACGAATTATTAGATGTAAGTGAGAAAAAAACAAATAATGATTATAAACCAATTGGTTTTAAACATTATGGATTTATTATAATTTATTTAATTCTTGCATTATTTGTGACTGGTGTAATTATTGGATTTAATCTTCTTATCGATTTTGATACAACAAAAACATGGGAAATTATATTTTATAATATCCTTCTTGGTTGTATAGATTTTATGGTAATTTTTCAACTAGTTTTGACTATTTTTCCTATTAGTAAAATTTTAATTGAATATAACAACTTTGGATTAAAAATTAAAACGTTTACAGGAACAAAAGAAATACCATTTTTAAAAATAACAAATGTTGAAATTAAAACTCATGGTAATTGGAATGCTGGTCGACTAATTGTAAGAACATTTAATAAAAATTACACTATTTATCCTATTAAGGATTTAAATCAGGTTAAGACAATAATTGACGAAATTAAAATATTAAATAAATATTAACTAAAAGTAGATATTTCAAGTTTTTAATAAAAAAACGGCATTTTAGAAAGGTTTTAAAATAAAAATGCTTATTTCTTTATTAGTTAAGAAACAAGCATAATTTTAAAAATTGAATAGATTAATAAATAACTATTTATTTAGTTTATCGCTGACAACTTTAACAATATCATCGAAACATTTTAAATTTAAAATTTCTTCATTTTCAAATTCAATATTAAATGCTTCTTCAATTTCCATCATAGCTTCAACTAAATCTAAAGAATCAATATCTAATTCATTTAATGGAGTATCCTCTTTAGCGTTAGTTACATCAACATGATTAGCGATAATTTCTTTAATTTTTTCTTTAATGTTCTCCATAGTTAATTACCTCTTCTTTTTTTATTATATAAAAAATATATAAATAGTCTAGCAAAAATAAAAGGGGCTGTTCGAAAACCTAGATGGTGAGTAGAGCCCTTTTTATTTTGGTTTGTTATAGTAATTATCCAACATTGCC
>CALVRV010000039.1 GCA_944358865.1 uncultured Bacilli bacterium
ATATTGAAACATTTTATTTTGATTTACCTTTGACTAGTGGTGGCAGCGGTGATGTAAGTACTGGTGGAACAGCACTTGGTAATTTATCATCTTCTTATACTCATATTTATGATTATTCTTTACTAGATATGTTCTTAGGAAAAATGCCTGGAACACTAGGTGAAGCATTTACTATAACAATTTTAATTGGTGCAGTATATTTAATTGTTCGTAGAAGCGCTGATATTAGAATAATGTTGAGTTATCTTTTAACATTTACTTTAATGATGCTATTTGCAGGAATTTGTATTAATTCATTAAATAACAGCATTGGAATTTTTGATTTTGTTGGATTTGAATTATTAGCAGGTGGATTATTCTTTGGTGCGGTATTTATGCTTACTGATCCTGTTACATCACCAATTAATTTACCTGGTCGAATATTATTTGGTGTTATTGCTGCAATTATTACAGTGTTTATTCGTCTTTTTGGTGCTTATCCAGAAGGTGTTGGTTTTTCAATATTGATTGCTAATATGCTAGTGCCTTTAATTGAATATCCTAAATGGAGCAATCCTAGATTTACCTATAAAAATATCATTTTAATTGCATCTTTAATTATTATATTTACTGTGATTATGGTTTTAGTAATTTTATATGGAGATAAAATAAGCGTATGAAAATCGATAAAAAATTATTAAAACATTATTCTTTTGTGGCCTTAGTATTAGGTGGCATTGCCTCTATTAGTGCTTTACTTATTGCTTTGACATATATGATTACTAATTCTGTTATTGAGGAAAATAATTTAAAAAAGACTTTAGAATCTTTAAAAAATATTTATGGTGAAGATAAAATCTATGAAAAAGTAGAAGATATTGATAATCAATCATATTCCTATTTAAATTCTTATTATGCAAGTTATAATTCTTTAGAAAATAATCAAAAAGGTGATTTGATTGGCTATGTATTTTCTTGTGATGGAAAAAATGATTATGGCACGATTGAAATGATTGTTGGTATTAACGTTGATAGTGATATTTCTAAAATATATTTAATTGTAAATAATCAATCATTTGGTCAAACTGTACAAAATAATTATGTTGATTCATTTAATAATGGAGAAATAGAAATTGGTGATGTTAGTTGTGGTGCGACATATTCTGCAACATTAATTAGAGACATGTCCTTACAGGCACAGCAATATTTTAATGATTTTTTAGGTAAGTAATATGACAAGAAAAAAAGATGGAAAATTAGCAAATTTTTTAAAGGGAATTGTTGTAGAAAATCCTCTATTTGTCTCTGTATTAGGTACTTGTCCTGCTCTTGCTACGACAACTTCTATTGAAGGAGCAATAGGGATGGGCATACTTTTTAGTATCGTTTTAATTTGTTCTAATATTCTTATTTCTTTATTAAGAAAATTAATATCAGAAGAAATTACAACACCAGCTTATATTGTTGTAATCGCTACATTTGTTACTATTGTTAAAATGATGACAAACGCATTCCTTCCTGAACTATATAATACTTTAGGTGTTTTTATTTCATTAATTGTTGTTAATTGTATCGTTTTAGGTAGGGCTGAAGCTTACGCTAGTAAGCATGGTGTTTTAGATTCTTTATTAGATGCCTGCGGTATGGGAATTGGCTATACATTAGCGTTATTAAGTATTGCTTTTGTAAGAGAAATATTAGGAGCAGGTATGATTAGTTTTGGCAATATCTTTACCTTTATTCCAAGATTTGATATTCCTATTTTAAAATATGTTGAAAATGATGTTGTAATTTATGATTATTCAATTAATATGTTTATTCAACCAACTGGTGCATTTATTGTTTTTGGCACTATTCTTGCTATTATTGCTGCAATTAGTAATTACAAAAATAATAAAGCTAAAGTAAAAGAAAAGCTTGCTAAAGCTAAATTAAAGGAGGCTCAATAATATGGATGTCTTTATTGCTTTTGTATTAGCGATTGTCTCTGGCATGTTAATTGATAATGTTGTCTTATCAAGATTTTATGGTATTTGCCCATTTTTAGGAGTGTCTAAAAAATTAAATAGTGCAGTAGGGATGGGGCTTGCTGTTGTTTTTGTTATTGTTTTAAGCGCAGTGATATGTTGGCCTATTTATACATATATTTTAGTTCCTGCTGGTGTTCCTTTTTTAGATACCATTACATATATTTTAGTCATTGCTTGTCTAGTTCAATTAGTGGGATTATTTATTAAAAAATATTCTCCATCTTTATATAAGTCTTTAGGAGTTTATTTGCCTCTTATAACCACTAACTGTGCAGTCTTAGGTGTTGTTCAATCAAATAGTGATCAGCAATTAGATTTTTTAATGTCACTTGCTAATGCGATTGGCACTAGTGTTGGCTTTATGCTTATTATTATTGTCTTTTCTGCTATTCGATTAAGATTTGAATCTAATAATTCTCCTAAAGCTTTTAAAGGCTTACCTGTTGCTTTAATGACAGCAGCGCTTATGGCTATTGCTTTTATGGGATTAAAGGGGATGATTTAATATGCCTGAATGGGGATATTTAATTATTGCAATCGCTCTTATTGTTATTCTTACAATAATATTTTTTATTTCATTTATTGTATATCGAAAAACTCCTCTTCCAAAAGGATGTGAAGATATAAAAATTGATGATAACAAATGTCTATCATGTTCAAATGAAATGTGTCAATTTAAAAAAAGAAAGGAAAAATAATTATGTTATATATTTTGTGGGCGGTTTTAATCTTATTAGGATTAGGATTATTGTTTGGTTTTGGTTTAGCGATTGCTAGCACTATTTTATATGTTAAAGAAGATAAACGTGTTGATGAAGTTGCTAAACTTCTTCCAAATTATAATTGTGGTTCATGTGGATATGCTGGATGTAAGGATTTTGCTAAAGCTATAGTGGAAGGCAAAGATACAAATTTAAGAAAATGTAAACCAGGTAAAGTAGA